>NZ_JACZDT010000009.1:0-61377 GCF_015903855.1 Fictibacillus sp. 18YEL24 | reverse complement strand
TTTTTCTTTTACCGCGTCACTCTCTTAAAGCAGCGACAAAAACTATCTTACCACATATCTTCTTGCGAAGCAACAACTTTTTTAAAAGTTTATGTTTGTTTTTGTCGAACGTTATGTAAGAAAAGCAACAACGTTTATTACTATATCAGCGATACGGCCGACCGTCAACGCTTTTTTAAAGATTTTATTAAAAAACCTCTTTTCATGTCGAAAAGAGGTTTGCTCGCTATAAAGAATACTTCTCTAAAAGGTCGTTTTTCGTCTGCCATACTTGAACAGATAGATCGACAAAATACTCTTGTGGATTCAATCTTCGTAAGTGCTGAGGCCAAAATAAACCAAGCTGTTCTTGATGATAGCGCCGGATTTCTTCTAGATTTGGAAGGTCATATACAAGCTTTCCTTCTATATAGACAGGCTGTAGCAATTCTTCGGCAGTAAAAGAAGAAACCACTTTGCTTTTGTATGTGTGCACCGGATCAAAAAGTTTTAAATCTTTTTCAGGAAGTACCTCCTCATCCATCGCTATGTAATCCGCTTCCGCTTTTCCTTTTGAATTAATAATACGGTAGACCTTTTTATATCCAGGTGTTGTGATTTTCTCTACATTAGAGGAAATTTTAATCGTGGGTACAAATTCTCCGTCCTCATATTTAGCGACAACCTTATAAACGCCTCCGAGCGCTGGTTGATCTGATGCCGTAATGAGTTGCGTACCAACTCCCCAGGAAGTGATTTTTGCACCTTGTGCTTTTAAATCCGAAATCACATCGTCGTCCAAGTCGTTACTCGCTACGATTTCAACATCTGTAAGGCCCGCTTTGTCTAACATTTTACGAGCTTGAATGGATAGGTAAGCGAGATCACCGCTATCCAAACGAATGCCTTTAAGTGATTTACCCGCCGCTTTCATCTTTAACCCAACTTCTATCGCGTTAGGAATTCCACTTTTTAATGTATTATACGTATCTACAAGTAGAACGCTTTGATTGGGAAGTGCTTCTACAAATCGTTCAAACGCTTCTTCTTCTGAATCATGATCCTGGACCCACGCGTGTGCATGAGTTCCTTTGGTGGGAATACCGAATAGTTTTCCCGCACGCATGTTTGATGTTGCATCAAAGCCTGCAATGTATGCGGCACGCGCACCCCATATTGCGGCATCGGCTTCTTGGGCGCGGCGCGTTCCAAACTCCATCAACTGATCATCAGGAGTGACATAGCGAATGCGGGCTGCTTTCGTTGCGATCAAGGTCTGATAGTTCATGAAATTAAGAAGTGCTGTCTCTAACAAGTGTGCTTCAAACACACGACATTTAATACGAATTAACGGCTCATTCGGAAAAACGACCGTTCCTTCTTTTACAGAGAATAACTCTCCCGAAAAATTAAAGTTCTTTAACTCCTCTAAAAAAGGTTCCTCATAGTGTTCTTCTTGTGTTCTTAAGTAGTCGATATCTTCCTCTGTAAAATGAAGATGCTCCAAATAACGAATGATCCGCTCAAGTCCCGCGAATACGGCATAACCGCTTTTAAACGGATTTTTTCGGAAGAACGCTTCAAATACGCGAATATTGTTGTGCGTGCCGTTTTTCCAATGGGCGTACATCATATTAATTTGATACTTATCTGTATGTAATGCTAAATCTTCATAGCTCATGTATGAGTCCCGCCTTTCTCTCTCTTCATTTTTCTCTATTTGTGTGGTTGTTAAACATAATAAAAGGCCCGATAACCTAGAAGATCATCGGGCTACTTCTTATTCCGAGATGGAGAGCTTCTTTTCAATCTCTTTAACTCCATTTTGATCTACTACATAATCACCCATAAATTTCTCGCCATTTATGCCGTATACGTCTAAGTTTGATTTCGACTGATTATCTACTGGACTCACACTCAGAACCACTTCGTATTCCTTAACATCCTTCAATTTGTTCATGCTTGAAGGTTTTTCAATGATTAATTTGTATGATCCGTCGGGATTAACATCAGTCACATCCGATAATCCTGAGACAATATAATCCGGAATATCCAAGCTCCCTTTCAGTCTTGTACCCTCTAATAGATTTGACTTTCCTTCTATATAAAGATACTTATCATCTTTTTGAATGTCGGGTTCATCTAATCGAACTGTAGGAGCGCCGTAATCTTCAGGCTTGTTCCACTCAGGCTTCTTTATTTTAGCAGAAGCATTTGATTCTTCTTGAGGAAGTCCAAGAGTTAAAAGAGTGATGTTCTGCTGCATATCTGATTCTTCTTGCAACCTGACAAACGGACCTTTCAACTTTTCACCGTTTTCTCCATAATGATCTTTGATTGGTTGATTGTCGGAATAAGGATCGAATTTTATTTTCACTTCAATTAAACCTTCAGAGCTTTTAGGTATTTTTAGATCTGTTTCAAAAGTACCATCTTCACTAACCTGTACTCGATCTGAGCCACCGATTAATGTATCTTCTACACTGTCCATCGTAACTAATAGATTAGAGTTCGGAATAAGGTTCGTTTGTCCTTTAACCGTAATCAGCTTCCCTTTACGTTCTGCTTCTCCTTCAAACCAAACTTCGTAATCGCCTTGGTCTTTAGGTGCTTTTGCTTTTTCATCTGTCATTTTAACGGATTCTTTTTCACTATTACTTTCTTGTTTTTGATTTTCTTTTTTACTGCTCGTCGATTCGTTACCACTACAACCAGAAACAATCATGACAATACTTGTTGTTATTAATAAAAACTTTAATTTACTCAAGATCCAACCCCCTATTCAACTCTGGCATCTTCCGCGTATTCATCAATTAATTTAAGGACTCTGTCTGTTTCTTGATTTAATTCTTCTTGTCTCGCATCATGTTTTTTGGAGCTGTACTCTCTAAGGGTTGTATATCTGTCTAAAAGGAGTTTGTCCAACTTTATAAATTCTTCATTAGACATATTTTCTTTATCGTAGAGATCTCTCTTTACAGTGCGAAGTAATTCGAATTCATCGGAAATGCTATCCAATATTTTGGAATGGACTTTACCCATAGAATGACCTTTACCCGAACTGCTCCAATTTACGCTTGATGAATCCATCGATGAGCTCCAGTTGATGCTGGCATCATGCATCGCCTTCGACCAGTTGGAATCGACTTCATCAAACAATTCTTTTTGAGAAGAAACAGATTGGAATTCGCCTCCACCCGCTTCTGCTACTGCTTTAAGCTGTTGTTGACCTTCGTTATCTACATCAAAGCCGATAATGTTTACTTCTGCCTTGATGTTCGACTCGTGTAACTTTTTCGCCGCTTCTACAGGATTTCCATCACAAGTCTCAATTCCATCACTCACAATATAAATGACGTTATCTCCTTCTTTTCCTTGTAGATCCTTTTCAGCCGCTTCAATGGAAGCTGCGAGCGGTGTCCAACCGGTTGGCTTGAATTTAGAGAGAGATTGTTGGAAAGTTCCTTCATTATATGCGCCTAAAGGGTACATAACTTCCGTACTTTCACAAGAAACCTTCTTGTCTTTATCATCGTTGCTTCCTTTATGTCCATAGACGCGCAGCATGACGTTCGCATCATCAGGCAAACCACCTGCAAATTTCTTCAAAGCTTCTTTTGCCGCCGTCATTTTATCCGTTCCTGAAACCTTTCCTGCCATACTACCGCTTGCATCTAGAAGAATGGCAACATTAAGAGGACCTTCCTTCTTTCCCTCTCCGTCTTCACTTTCTTCTTGATACTTCTCATACGCCTCTACTTCTTCAAACGTAATGTCAAAGTCCTCTAACTCCTGAAAACCCGGCTGATGATTGGCAGCGAATCCAGCAACAATTCGGTTATAGGCTTCCTCAGCCTTCATACCTTTAGAATAGTTCTTTGTGATTTTGTTAATCTCTTTATCAAGAGCATCACCCTCAAGATCTTTTACCTTTTCGTTATACTTACCTGCACCTCTTTTTACCATCTCTTCAGGATCAGTCGGCGCTTTTTCAACCGTCTCTTTTTTAGGTTCTTTTTTCTTTGGTTCAGTTTCTGATGCTGTTTTTTCGGTTGAGCATGCGGTTAAAAGAAGCATTATAGCCATAATAAGCACAAAAACAAGATTACTAGATTTGTTCATTTATTAACAAATTCCTTTCTTATCTTAGTAGTTTTCTTATTATCGTTATTACTGGAAGTTTCTTAAATAATCTTTAATATGGTTATCCAAAATATGATCCACTGCTCTATAGTGGATTTTTTTGTATTCTTGCATTCCTTCCTCGCCAGGACCAATAGTTATTTTATTACCAAACTCATCCTTTTCAAAGGTTGCTTGCGATCTATTCAAGTCTCTTATAGCCCTCTCTTCAGAAAATGTATCTAAATAAAAAATTAACTGTTTTACTTTCTTATTAACATCTTTAGTACCCTCACTTAACCGACCCTTTAAATAACTAATAATTACTCTGGCATCTTCAATGGCTTTTAACTGTTCTCTACCTTGGCTATACATTATCTTACAATGAAAGAAATTCAGTTCCATCATACGATCGACATCTTCTCTTAAAAGATATTTCCGATCGAGTACTACTTTTTCAATCGCTTGCATCTCTTTTAAAATACTTATTAATTTATCTGGAAAACTAACAACTTGATCAATCATATAATGTAAATTATTAAACTCATTAATCTTAAGTTCAAAACCGATCGTTGATTCAACCTCTTCTAACAATACTTTTATTTCTTGTAAAACTGAAACAGGCTTTTTGATATCAGGAATCATTTGATCTAAGGCTTCTCTCATTATTCGATTAAAGTTATACATCATTTTAAATGCAGAGACTATATCTTGATCTGTTACGTTTTCAGATTCTGATAAAATTACCATTCCATTGCTCTTGTTAAATCTTTGATAACTTACATAATAAAAATTTTTACCGTTGTTATAATAGGAATAAGGATATATTTCATATGTTTCTAAAAACTTTTTATATTTCTTCGCATCTTCTATTAATTTAGAGTCATTTATAACATTCATAGAATACTCCTTAGACACCCATCTCTTTTTCTCTAATCTTCTCGATATGGTTATGCTTCATAGCTGGCAATGCCAGGACCACTGGAATAATAAAGAACGGAAATGATTCTTCTCCTATAAAAAAGAGAATCAAACTTAACGGTGCGACAAGCCCGTAGATTAATAGATATAGAAGAAAATAAACACGTCTCCATCGTTTTTCTTTTTTGGACATATCGCACCTCATTTTTTATGATTAAAACTCAATTTCTTTTTTCGTATGTGTTTTCTGAAACTCCGCTGGCTTCGGATCAAAGTATTCCATCGTAAACTTTGGAACGAACTTGTTGTTCTGCAGGTAACCTGAACCCCATGTTGGGTCCATCGTTAACCAACGTCCGTCGACCTTTGTCTCCACCCACGCATGATTTTGTCCGGCAAATCCTGTTACCATTTGCGCTTCCATACCACTTGCACGTAAAAGAGCAATCGCTAAATACGCAAAGTCCTGACAAACGCCTTCTTTTTCGTCCAACGTTTTTAATGCACTGTCATCAAACTCAAACGTTCGATTGTTTAGCTTGTCTACGTCATAGCTCACGTTTTTTGCGACATACTCGTATACTGCTAGTGCTTTTTCTTTATCAGTTTTTTTATTTTTTGTTAGTTGCGCTGCTAATTTCTTAATCTCAGGAGCATCCGACTGAATACCTCTAGATGGCAAGGTAAATCGTTGATCACTCGTGTTGGTATTCTCAACCGTGAAATTTGCTACGCCAACAAAGAACTGCATATATCCATTCGTCTTATTAAATTCAGGTGCCATAACGGATACATCGTATTTCCCTGGTCCAAAACGGAGGAAAAACTCTCCGTCAAACTTATTGTTCTTAACTGGAATCGCGTACATCGCTTTTTGGTCGTCTTTCTCTGTCTGAACGAAAACGACATTCGTCTTGTTCGCGTCCTCACCTTTAGGATCAATACTTCCTTTAATCTTATAGCTCAGGTCCGCTTTCTCACCGCCTACTTCTGGCGTCTCAAGCTTAAAGCCTTTTTCTTCGTAAGCAGAGGAATACTTCACAGGTTCAAAGGATTCATTGGATAAATTCTTTACATATAAGTGAGCCGCATCCGTAAAAAAGTCGGTCGATCCTTCTTTAGGCGTCATGATCTGTACCTCATGAACACCCGCACCATAATAAAGAGAGATTTTTTGTGCGAACTTTCCATTCTCAACCGGAACCATAATTTTAGTAGATTCACTTTCTTTCTTAAGCTCAACCATAAGCTGTTCAACACTGGAATCAGCAACGTAACCCTCTAGCTCAAAAGACCCATCCCTTTCCATATACCTATTTATGGAATTTTTTAACTTTAAATCGTATTGAAACGCGTTCTTCGTATAAGCAATATCTCTCTTAATCTCAGGGTTTACGTTCTCTACATCAAATGAGGCAATATCGTAATAGTAATCTTCCGCCGAATCGCTCGGTACACTCACTTTGACAGAATAATTTCCCTTCCCATTAAACAGCTGAATCTTCTGTTCAAACTTACCTTCCTTTAAAGGAGCGTAATAGCTGAACTCTCGACCGTTCGGCCCTTCTTCACCACTTCTTACTTTGATCCATACATGGTCTGACTTGAAACTGTTATACTTTTTCGCCTTCCCTTTAATCATTACCGTCGAGTTCGCCGTAAACTCTTTATACTTAGGACTGGATAACGTCGCTTCCACTTCTTTTGCGTATGGAAGAAGTTCTAGTTTCTCTAATGTGTCCTCTTTATTTGCTTCTTCCACAAGCATTGTATACTTGTCTTTTTTCTCTACTTGTTCAGATTTGGTAGAAGGATTTTGATCTGTTGTGCAGGCGGTTAGTGCCAAAACCATGAGAATTAGAAGAAAACTGGTTAGTTTGTTTTTCATTTGCGGTTCTCCTTTGCTTATATATGTCACCTAGTACGTTTTATACTTTCTTCTTTTCTTTCAAGAAGCCCCAAATGGTTTCTTCTAACACTCGGAAGCGCAACAGCAATTGGTACCAAACCATAAAAAAGGGATGTATAACCTTGTTTAAAGAGGTAAAAGGAAAGCGGCATTATTGCCCCATAAAATACAATATACAGATAGTTCTTTTTCCATCTATCTACTTTGCTGATCACTTTTCACACTCCTTTTTAATAAAATGCTTATTTCCCATTCGTATTTAAAAAGAAAAGAGATGGGATCTCCATCTCTTATGCAAATCCTATAGGTTAATAGTTACTACGAGTTTATTTTGAAATAGTTTCTATTCCTTATTAGCAAGCAGCTTTTTCCGAATAGGAAATAATAAAAAGTATTTAGTAGTTACCTAAACTCTTTACTTGAAATCTTATTCTAATCACTTTCCAGGTTATTTCTCATTTACATACTTTGATCATTAACCTTAATTGTTTTTAGATGGTTGTATCTAATTGTAGGTAAAAACACGGCAACTGTTAATAATGCATAAGGGAATGCATCTTTACCAGTAAAATATAAAATTAATGAAAACGGAAATCCTAGTCCATAGAATAAGATAAATAGAACTTTGTAAAATTTTCTCCACTTCTTTTCTTTAGCAGACATTTAAACACCTCTTCAGTAGTTCAATTAAATTTAATAGGTGGATATACTTTCAAGATTACTATTTTTCCGTTTAAGATTTGATGCAGCCTATAATTTCTTATTCCAGCTAGTGTACATAGAACTTAGAGTAAATATAAATATTGGAATTAGCAATCCATTTATTGCAATAAAAAAGAAGTTAATAATTATACTTAAATTTGAAATATATATAGCAGTAACATAAGCTAAGTAACTCAAAAATATATCAAAAAGGAAAAATATAAAAAGTATAAATAATAGTTTACCTAAATTCGCTTTTCCAAATGAAATTGAGTACCGTATACTTTTCCATAAATTATTCTCTTCTAAAATAATAGATTGTGGAATAGCTAGCAAAAGTACTAATAATAAAATCCCTGGTAATACAAACATAAACATTCCCATAATACATACTAATGCTGTAAAAATACTTGTTAGATATAGTAAAAAAAAGTACCTGAAAGATTGTATGAATATATCTTTATACGAAAAGTCAAAGTCACTAACATGGAACCGGAATAACACAATGAATGGAACTTGTAGCAAACTGAAAGAAACCATTATAAAAAACATTTGAATTATATTTTGCCAAATTGGTATACCCATCAGCACATAGGGAACAGATAAGTAATTCGAGAAAAAAAGAAAGAAAATCTGAATTGGAATAGCCATAGTTATACCAATTATCATAATTGTTTTAAATTCATATCTATATATTGAAACTCCATTTAGAAATTCTGATTTCATTAGAAACCTCCTTAAAGCCAAAAGTATGTTTAATCTGGGTTTCTAGTTAATTTCAACAAATTTAATGCCTCTATATCTTTCTCTATGTCTACATCTTTAGCTATGAGTTTTTTTATATTCTCCATTTTATCTGAGCCATAGGAATCACTAGTTCTCATTAACTTTTTATATGGAGCAAATTGAAAATACAAAGGAAGAAGCCTAAGACCAAATGAGAGTTTATTTTGAGATAAATACTTAAAAATTTCTGATCTTTCCTCTTCGGTTTCAAGTTGAATTTCATTTTGTTTATATGCTGCTCTCACCATTCCTAATACATATTTTCTCATTCTAAAATATTCATCCATTGTTACCAATTCTGAATCGTTTGTATTAATTGTAAGAGCAAGTCCATCTTCTACACATCGATTGATATTCTCTTGCTCTTGTATTATTATCCTTGAAGCATCTTTCAATTTTATAAGAGATTTACTTATATGAGCAGGAGCATTTCCCTTTATAATATTTTCAATACTATTTAATATTGAATTCAACTTTTTATAACGTTGAATTGTTCGAGCCTCAACCCACTCCCCTCCTATGTTTGAAATATTTTCTATTGATGAATTATAAGCTAAGGCATATAAAAAAGGCTTCTTAATATGTTCTTTTGTCAACACCTTGCCATCTTCTCTAATAATAAGTTGTTCTTTTGTTGGTTCATACATAAATAGGTAATATTTCTCATCTTCAATTAAAAACATTGAAGGAAATACATGATATCTAATATCTCTTTTTTGATGGTTTTCTGCTACTTCCTTGATATGAGTTGGTAATTTTTCTACTGTTAACATATATCCTCCAGAATATAAGTAATACTAACTTAACTAAATATACTTTTTACAAAACCAGCGCCTTTAGAAATCCCTTTTCCTATCTTTTTACCAGCTGCTATTACTCCTTTACCCGTTTTAATTAATGTTTTTTTGGGGTTTCTAATTGCCCTACCAATAGATTTCCGGTGTTCTATAGCTTTTGAAACACCCCAAATTCCAAATCCGACTGTTGCAACTCCTGCTACTATAGGAGTTCCTACTCCAAATGCTGTAGCCACTAATGCTCCAGACATAACTACTTCTCCTACATTACCTACTCCCTTATTAAACTCACCTTTATTAAAAAAATTATCATAAGCTTCAACTCCAGAGATAGCACCACTTGCCGCAGCTGTCCAAGGAGCTACTTTTGAAGCTATTCCTGTTGTCAAGCTATTAGGTAGCTTTGAAGCTGTAGTAAGTACATTTTTTAGTTGATTAGCTTTTTGAGACGCTACCGAAGCGCTTTGGAAATAACCAGTGCCTAATTGGGAAACTTTCATTGCATCAGTAATTTTATCAGCCGACTGATAAAAGTCTCTAGCATACAAATAATTATCGACCCCTGAAGCAAGATCAAACACAAATTTGGCATCGGTATTATTTTCGGGTATTAATTCTCCAATTCCGGCACGAAGCGCTTTGGAACTTATTTCTCCCCAATTTCCTTTTCTCCAGTCAGCTTGTTGAAAACCCGCTATTCCATCTTGACTGCTTAAACCATCCACTGTTGCCAAAAACATATCCTTTCCAACAAGTTTAGCAGTTTTATACCATGCTTCATCAGTTAATTCTTGTGAATCCGTTTTTTTAATCTTTTTAGGTTCATATGGCTTCAGAACAGTATCCGAATCTGAGCTAAACCCATCCTTCTCCCATTCCTCACTTTCCCAAGTCACACCATCCCAAGAATTCTTATTCCACTCATTTCCTTCCCATGGATTACCTTCCCATGGGGTGATCGTGGCATAAGCAACCATTGGGGTGAATTGTATCAATAACAATACCATAACTGCACAACTAGCAAGAAATGGTCTTAGTTTAATTTTCATATCACTGCCTCTCCTCTCTGAGAATAAAAGTAAATAAAAAAAGAGAGGAAGTGACAATTCCCCTCATTAAGTTTTAATAGGTTTGTTCTTTCTCTCTAATTCTTTGTATGTGATTACTTTTCATAACTGGCAGACCTAATGCAACTGGCAGTAGTGTGTAAGGAAATTTATCTTCACCCAGAAAAAACATGAGCAGGGCAAACGGTAAAATAAACCCATAAAAGAAGATATACATAAATTTATAAAATACTCTCCAACGTTTTTCTTTTTTAGACATATGCATCACCTCTTTTAAAATTCAATTGGATAATCAGACCACCCTTTTAATTCTTTAATGAAACCAATTTCTGGGCCTTTAGCTTTTTGCTTCAGCTTTCGCTTATCTTCTGGAATAAGTTCATCATATTTTAATGCTTCATATCGAGCAGAAGTTTCGACTTTAACTTGATTTTCATTCAACAGCGTCACGATTGTTCCTTCCAGAATACCGTCATTACTTAAGATGACTCCTGAAACCGCATCTCGTATCTGCTGATCAGCTTGATTTAACTGTTCTAGTAACATTTCATTTAAGATCTCACTTTTTAATCCCGCTCCATTTAATTCTTCGCTTAAGATAGCATCAATCGCCTCAATCTTGGCTTCATTTTCGGATAGGAAAGGATTAAATGTCATTAGTTCTTCTTTTTTCTTATCTATCTTCTCTTGTAACGTTTTATCAATAATCTCATCGATCTTACCTGGTAAAGAACTATCGTAATCTTCAACAGCGGTCATCGCTACTTCATAAATGACAGAGGTCGCTGCATAACTAGCTTGTTCTGATGCTGTAGAGGCTTTCTCTTTAATCGCGAATACTTTAGAAAAACTCAACACCACCAGAAACATGATCATGGTTACACCCATTAAACCCATCACTAGTAAACTAATATTACCCTTTTCGTTCTTCGCTTTACTTATCATTTGATCACCCTACTACTAACCTCAGCATCTAAAGGAATCTTAGGTGTACTTCCTTTAAATAACTTCTTTAAAAATGAGAGTTCAAAATCAACTCCTACACTTGCTGAAAATTGCCGTTCAGATGAGGCATTTATAGAGGTTCTCGAAGCATTAAAAAGAATACTATCACCCGCTGCTGAAACCACCTTATTAGCTGCACTAGTGGCTTCATCAATATTCTCTGTCATCGCATAAACCTTTGCTGCTTCATTTGCAGCGGACTGTGTAACGATGAACGCATAAGCTCCAGCAAAAAACTGCCATAGCGCAACCATTAAAAGCAACACAAGTGGAACCATTCCTAAAAATTCAATGGCAGCTGAACCCTTTTCACTTTTTAACTTTTTAGGAATACGACACATCACTCTTCACTCCATTTTTTATTGTTTAATTTAATTTTCAGCAAACTTATTAAACGCACGAGCAGGTACCACACCTTGATCAAGGTTCTTAGCATAAAGTGTAATTATGGAAACAATAAGGGGGAGTAGTAGCATGTTCAATAAAAGTTGACTAAATAAAATTGCTAAGTAGTTTGCTGTAATTAAAGCCACTCCGTAAAGAGAAACAATACTAATTAAAAATTCACCGAAACTTGTTAATAGAATAATAGCAAATAAAGATAAAAAATTTTTCTTTCCATACGCAAAAGCCATTTTAAAGGTTTTCCATGCTGATTCTTGACGTAGAACTGTTAAATAAGGTGTCAAAAAGAAGAATATAAGAAGTAATACACCTGGAATAATAAATAATGCAAGTCCCATGATTGTCAAAAAGGAATAAACTAGACCAAATAGATAAACAGAAAATCCATATTTAAATAAAGCAACATAGGCTTTCCTTATCTTATTTTCTTCACCTTCAATATCAGAATGTACATATTGTATAAAGGGTAGTTGAATTACAACGACTAACATAATGACAAGAAATGCGTTTACAAAGTCTCCAATATATGTCGAGGCAAAATCTACTGTAATGGCATAAATGTAATTCACATAGATGGTGTGTAACAGTAACACTGGAAGAACAATAGAGAAAGAAAGAAGTAATAATGGGCCAATATTTTGTACATAAATCTTGAACCCTTCTTTAGCGTAGTTCATTCGGAAGCCTCCTTCTTATTAATTTTACAACTAGAAAGAGCTAAAGCTCTTTCTAGTTCTTAATTAATTTCTAAGCTGTGACAATAATGTTTTTTCGAACAAAATATCATTTTTATCATCGGTATTTTGGCTTAAAGCCTCTTGCCAATTAGAACGTTCAAAAAAAGCAACTTGGTTACCTTGAGGATCTTTTTCAAATTCTATTAAACTTTTCCTTAATCCAGATTGATACTTTTCCTCCGTCAAAAATTTAAATACATCTTCAGCTTTTGATGCTGTTTTTCTTTCATCACCACTTAAAGTATTCAAAACTGTACTAAGTTCTGTAGAAACACGGACAAATTGTTCTTTTGCCTTTATCTGAATATATAGATGTTTATACTGAAGACGTGTAAATTCTTTCATTAGTGATGTTATATTGTCTAACACAGTTTGATCTAAGATGCCTTCTTTCATCATTTCATTAAATATTTTCATAGCTTCTGGTTGTATTTCTTTAATTCTTTTATAACCATCATCTAATTCTTGAATATTGTTGATAGCAATCTCAATATCATCTTTACTTGTTGTAACAAACGGTTTAATCTCATTTAAAAGATTTATCGTATCTTTAAAAATCGCTGTCGGTTTATTACTTTCTGCTTGTCCTTGTTCATGAAGAGCAAACATATACGAGTTAAATGCCATAAACATTCTATACGGAGGAATTGCTTCATCCCTGGAGGCGACATCTCCATCCTCTCGTAAAACTAAATAACCTTTTGTACTACCTAATTTGTTATAAGCCGCTACGCGAAAACGAGATTCCTTACAAATAACTGTATACTTTGCTATATCTATTGTTTCTAAGAATCGTTTATACTGTTTAAAATTTGTTTCTAATGACATAATTCATCTCCTTAACCAAATAGTGACCCTATACCTTTAGCAATATTCTTTACACCATCACCAACTGATTTGACAGTGTCTTTGGCGAATTCGTAGGTTTTTTTTGCTGCTTTCGCTATTGTTTTACCATGCTTTACAACCATTGCACCACCGTAGAGGACAGCTCCACCAGCAATAATAAATGGTGCAGCAGCTTGAACTCCAGGTATAGCAGCGGCTACAACCCCTGCATTCATAAGTGTACTTCCTATGTTACCAACCATATCCACCGTTTTTCCTTCCTTATATGACTGGTAAACATCATAACCGGAAGTAAGAGTTCCTACAGCCGCTAAACCGACATTTAATTTAGAAACAATTCCAGGTACAGGAGGGGTAACACTAGGTGGGGTTGGATTGAAGACTCCTCTACTAGTAAAAAACTCTCCTAATTTAGAATTACTGATCATACTCCAACTATCTTTCATTGCCTTTGCAGCAGGAGCAATATTATTAGATATGTCTTTTGCGTCGTATGCCATATCAAAAGGAGTCTCAAGAATAGTGTCTTTTGATAAGTTCTTCGCAAACAAAAGAGCTGTACCTAAACCGAAACTTTTTAGATTACTCGCTGTTGTATCTACTGCTTCTCCACCTTCAGCAATTATCAGGTCACGAGCGGCTTGGTCTTCAAGCATCTTACTAGCAAATGCAAATTGATCAGTAAAAACCTGACCTACCCATTTAATGTTATCCCATGTTTCTGATTCATCTTTTTTCTTTTTGACACTTTCGTCTTTACCTGGTGATTCATCTGTTGAACTAGGATCAGTAGATGAATTATTTTCAGGATTTGATGGATCGGTGTTATTGCTTGGTCCTTGTGGATTATTTGGATCTACATTACCAGGGTTACTCGGGTTGTTGGGATTGTTTGGGTCTAGTGGGTTATTCGGATTGTTTGGATCTACCGGGTTATTGGGATTTGTATTGTTATTCGGATCTTTCTGAAAAGAATCCTTTTCAAAGGAGTCTTTTTCAAACGTATTACCCTCCCAAGTGTTTCCTTCCCACGGATTACCCTCAAACTCTTTACCTTCCCATGGATTACCTTCCCAAGGATTAATAGACGCAAATGCAATAACAGGAGTAAATTGAATAATTAGTAGTGTAAAAACAGCAAAACCGGCTAAAAAGGGTTTTAATCTTGTTTTCACCTCATAATCTCCTTTCAGTCTATCTTTTAATTTTTGTTATACTTCTCATTTATTGATTTTTTCATTTCTTCAAAGGATTTTTCGTTCATGGTACTTAAATATTCTTCTACCTCAGTGCCTGATTCATCTAAGAATGTTTCAAATTCATCTTTCTTTTCTCGTAGAGCTTCTCTTTGCTCTTTCGTAATATAATCACTATTAGCAAGGAAAGTAATTGAGCCACCTAAATTATTTGTTAACGTAATTTCTTTATCATTCCACTCATTTTTAAAGCCCAATGCTTCAAAGGACCGTTCCACTTTTACAGCATCTGCTTCACGGAGAGAATCTTTTTTCCACTGTTCCCAGCGTTTTGCAATCTCTTCAATCCGTTTAAATTCGTTGTCCAGTTGCTTCTGATCGCTAATATCTGAATAGATGCCATCAGCAGCTTTAGCTACCTCTTTTAATTGCTTTTGTCCTTCAGCATCTACATTAAACCCTATAACATTTAAAATTGGTGATATGTTTGAATCAGAAAGTTTTTTTGCAGCAGCAACCGGATCGCCATCACAGGTTTCAATACCATCACTTACAAGAAAAACAATATTATTATTATTCTCAGCTGGATACTTTGATAAATCTTTCTGAGCTTCTTCTAATGCAAGTGTAATAGGTGTCCACCCTACTGGTTGAATAGGATCTAAAGCCTGTTTAAATTTAGACGAGTCATATTGAGCGACTTCGTAGACGAGATCTGAACTACTGCATGAGAGCTTTTTATCTGAATCTGATCCACTACCTTTATGACCGTATACTCTTAAACCGACTTTGGCATTGTCCGGTAAAGCTCCTAAAAAATTGTTTATAGCACTTTTTGCAAGTTCCATCTGTGTTTTTCCATTTACCGTTTTTGCCATACTTCCACTTGCATCTAAGACTATTTCAACATTATAGTTCTCTTTAAATTGATACCTTTGATCTTCAATATCAGGGCTACCAAAAGAATACAATTCCCACTTATCAACAAGAGTGGCAGGATCATCAAATCCACTCCAATAAAGTGCTACTAAATTATTAAAATATAAATCTACTGTTTCCTTATCTGCATTTTTTGGTAACTTTGGCATTGTTTTTAATAATTGCTTTTGAGTTTCATCAGAGCCATACAGTGATGTACCTGCCAAATCCCCATTTGGGTATGTAAAGATCTCGTTAGTAGAAGTGGGGAGAGGTGTTACGTCAGTATTTAGTTCTTTTTCTTCACTTTTATCCTTTTTTGGAGGCTCTTTGTCTTTTTGCTCATTATTTTGAGCCTTTTCTTGGTTATCACCATTAGTGCTGCTCTCTTTATTAGAACAACCTACTACTAAAACTACTAATAATAGAAAAATAACTACTAGTAAATATCTTGTTTGTTTGAGTAACATTTACACTCCTCCTTGTATTATGTAAAGGCACAACTTACAGCAATACATGCTGTAAGTTGTGCGGTTTATGAGTGAGCGATGTAAGTATTACTTAACCGATATCATCTACCATTTCTACCAGTTTCTTTTTAATTGCATCTCCAAAAGCAGTGTCTCCACCAAATACTTGTGAAATCATTCCTACAATAATTACAATTACAGCAGCAATACCTAACCACTCAAGTGATTGTGATCCTTTTTGATTAGATAGTTGGTTCATTAATTTTACATACAAATTCATCATTTTTGTTTCCTCCCAAGAATGTAAGTTTTTAGTTTTGTACATGTTAAATGGATAGACCCGGTTAATTCAGTTCACCTCCGTTAAGACTAAAGAAAGTTAAATAGACTATCATCTCCAAAAAACATGTTTAATATCATCAAACCGGCAATCATAATGATTGCGGTTGGTGCAACAATAAAAGTAGTAATTAGTGTGACTTTAGGTGAAGCTTTCGCAGCTTTTTCTTTTGCTAATTCTCTCCTGATCACTCTCATATCAAGAGCTTGCGACTTAAATGTTGTAGCGATAGGTACTCCAAGCTTCTGACCTTGAATTAGAGATTTGATGAGTGTCTGAAACTCAGGATTATCGTTTCGGCGAAGAAGCTCACGATACGCGTCTTCTCTAGGAACTCCTAGACTAATTTCTTGGTTAAATCTTGAAAACTCTTCGTTGATTGGGCCTTGAAAGTATTTAACTACTTCATTAAGAGTCTTATCAAGACCAATACCCGCTTCTAAACTAACGCTGACTGTGTCTAAAAAATCAGGTAAATCATACCGTAACTCTTCTTGTCTTTTCTTTGCTTTGCTTTTCAGCCACATAATGGCACCAAAGTAACCAGCTAAAGGAAGAACAATTACACCAAACTGAGAAAATGGTAAGCCGAGAAGCAATCCTATAAGTCCTGCTCCGAATCCTACGATTGTAAAGAACATCTTTGTACCTTGAAATCTTTCAACAGTTAAATCATAAGGATAAGCAGCTTTTCTTAACCAATCTTCTACATCATGAGGTTCACTGAAAAAATTTATCCGTTGCCCAAGTGAAGAGAAATCATCGGCATACTTTAAAACTCTTTTTATCAATTTAGAACTAGGTGTTTCTCTTTTTCTTACATTAAAGTGGTAAGTATCAGTTACTTCCCTAACGTGAGTGATTAAAGCTTGTTTCTTTTTTTGATAAACATATAGATTATACAAACCTATGATTAGTAAAAACCATAGTAAGAAAACGGAAATAATAATTATGGCATCCATCTAATTACACCCTTATATTGGTTACTTTTCTAACGAGGAAGAAAGTTAGAAATGTTCCTACTATAAATAGTACGAGTAAAATAATTCCTGGTAAGGTAGATAACGGTGCCAAGAAATCGTCCATAATAGTATTCATGATTAAAATGAGAAATATGGGTATCATTGGCAAAATATATGAAATGTATCTTTGTTCTGCTGTCATCGTTTGAATGGTTTGGTTTAATATTTTCCGATCTTCAAGGGTTTGGGCCATACCATCTAATATGGAATGAAGATTCCCCCCCGCTCTTTTCTGAATAAGGAGGGTTGCAATAAACAATTTAAAATCACGAGACGGAATTCTTTTCTGAAAATTAACCATTGCCTTATCAAAATCCACGCCTAGTCTAATTTCATTAGCCAGTCTCTTAAACTCTCCGCCTGCCGGATTTGCCACTTCTCTTGAAACAAGCTCTACACCTTGCGTTATGGTCATCCCTGCTCTCGCGGCATTTCCAAGTAGGCGACAAACTTCAGCTAATTGTGAATCGAATCGTTGTTGATACTTGTTTTTTCGAATAGCAAATAATGAATAGTACGTTATTACAACTAATGCTACAGCAATTAACAAATTGATTGGCATGTGTATATTAAACATGGTGCTTGAAAGAACGGTAATTGCCATGCCACCAACGATAAGCATTGAGTAAAATTCAGAAGGCGTTAATGGAACATTGGCTTGTTGGAGCTTTTCATACATTTTGACCGCATAGGGTGATTGATCGAATCGATCTCCTAAAACAACTAGATAACTTTTTCTTTTTTCTGTTGCTCCATACCAAGATTCCGTTTTTCTTTTCCATTCTTTCTTTTGTGCTCTATAACCTAAGAAGCTATAAATTCCAAATATTAATAAAAGTACTGCTAAACTAAATAGAACGGCTATAGTCATGGAGCTGACCTCCTACCGGCTTAAACATTTCTTCATCTATATCCAATCCAAAAATCTTTAATCTTTCCAGACATTCAGGGATAATTCCAGTAGGTGTAAAATGCCCTTTCACTTCTCCTGAACTTCCCATACCAGTTTTTTTGTATTTGAAAATTTCATTAATCTGCACCTTACCTTCTGAATCAGTTACTAATTCAGAGATAGATACAATCTTTCTTTTACCATCCGTTAATCTTTCACCCTGAACAATAAAGTCAATGGCTCCTACGATATATTCACGAATGACACTTGTAGGCAAGTCCATCCCTGACATGATTACCATCCCCTCAACACGCCCTAGAGCATCACGAGGTGAGTTAGCATGGACTGTTGTTAACGACCCTTCGTGACCTGTATTCATGGCTTGCAACATATCAAACGCTTCAGGTCCACGAACCTCACCGACGATGATTCGGTCAGGACGCATCCTCAGTGAGTTTTTTACAAGTTGTCGAATCGTAATTTCCCCTGATCCTTCAACGTTAGCAGGTCTCGCTTCCATTCCTACTACGTTTGGTCGATTCAGACGTAATTCAGCAGAATCTTCTATTGTTATAACGCGTTCATTGAAAGGGATGGAACGGGCAACACCGTTCAATAAGGTTGTCTTACCACTACCTGTCCCCCCAGAGATGATAATATTCATTTTTGCTGTAACGATTGCTTGTAGAAAAGTGCTCATCTCTTCGTTTAAAGATTCAAGTTTAATTAACTCTTCCATCGTTAACGGATCTTTTCTAAATTTACGAATTGAAACTAGTGTGCCTTTTAAGCTAACTGGTGGTATTACCGCATTTACACGACTCCCATCATGTAACCTGGCATCAACCATCGGAGAACTTTCATCAATCCTTCGTCCTAAAGGTGCAACAACTCGATCAATGATATGCCGCACATGTGCTTCATCTCTAAATTTCAAATTCGTAAGCTCGAGTCTACCTTTTTTCTCGATATATACTTCATCGTGACCATTAATGAGGATTTCTGTTATATCCGCGTCATTTAACAAAGCTTCTAAAGGACCGAATCCTACAGATTCATCTATTAGCTTAGTCAATAATTTTTCTTTATCACTTCTTGGAATAACCACTTTTTCTTCTTGCATAAACTGTGTGACTACACGTTCAATGGCTGATCTCATTTCTGCTCTAGACAAATTGGTTATTTGATCTAAATTTGACTCATTCAATAACCGGTTTTTATAGTGCTCCACTAATTCATCAATAAAAGGGTTATTATAAGAAGAAAAACTTTGCTCTTGATTAGAACTGTCGTTAAATGTTTCAGAAATTTTTCTATTAAAGAGCGACATATACGTTTCTCCTTTCTACTTCAGTGTTGAAGCAACCCATTTTTTAATGCCTTTAGCAGCAACCGAGATTTTCTTTTCATTTGGCTCTTTTCTAAGTGGAGTGCTATTGTTTATTGCAGTTTGTATCCCTTTAAGATCTCGATTAATCTCTGCCACAACCGGTTTTGTTAAAAGGCTCTTAAAATCTTTAATCGTAAGTTCGTTCTCTTTGCCCACTTGATTAAAAACAAAGAATAATCGGTTTTCTGTATTAATACTCAATCTATTAAATAGCTCTTCTGTGTTTTTGTATACTCTTAATGATGGTGTATCTAAATTCATAACATAATAGATTAAGTCTGATTCTTCTAATGCCGTAACGTTTACTTCATTCATATAAGCGGGGAGATCTACAATTACATAGTCATAAGCTCTTCTACAAGTTCTTAGTAGCTTAGATATAAACTCCGTGTCTACCATTTCAGCTGATTCTGCGTCACAAGGACTTAGCAATACTTCTAATGATGAAAACTTTTCTTTTTGAGTAACGTTTTTGATATGTCCCTCATTTAATTCTTCTATAACAGGTTTCAAATCAACTATGGACCTACTCTCATCCAATCCTAGAAAAGCTTCTGCTCCGCCATATTGAAGATTTAGATCTATAAATAAAACTTGTGCAGTTGAATCTAGTTTTAACGTTTGTGCAAAAGATGTGGATAACAGTGTCTTTCCACTACCGCCTTTTCCGCTATAAAAAGAGATAATAGTACCTTTGCCTTTTTTAAAGCTTTGTGCGTTTCCTTCTTGTTTCTTATTTTGTTCGATGACCTTGCAAACCTTTTCTAATGAATCATGCATAAGTGTCTGTTCTTCTGGAAGGACAAAGAAATCAACTGCTCCTACTCTTATAACTTCTCGTAACAGTTCAAAGTCAGGTACATCTGAAACAAAAATAATTTGCACAGATGGATTGATAGAATGTATGCTCTGAACCATCTCAACACTCTGTTCCAACGTCAGTTTAGCCACAATCGCAATATCAGGTGCCAATCTATCTATCTCTTTCGCCATTTGGAACGGCAAAACATGTTCTACCTTTTCATATTCAAGTAAAGAGTTACTGATGTTTTCTTTTAGTAGTGTATCTTCACTAATGACCACAATTTTTTGACGCGTATTCATTTAATGAACCTCCAGATCATGTTACTTTTCTGATGAATAAAGCTATTCTTTTTTTGGTGCTGGCGCCGGAGCTGGTTTTGCTGCTGGCTTAGGTTCAGCAGGTGGTGTTTTCTCTGGAGCTTTTGGTGCTGGCGCAGACGCTGGAGTCTCAGGTTTTGGTGCTTCTGGCTGCTCTTTTTTATCTGTTGATTCAGATTTACCCACGTTTGCTTTTAATATTCGAACACTGTCAGCATAATTCTGCATATGGATAAGTTTAGCTGCATCTTCTACAGATACTTCAAGACGTACACCTTGAAACTTTTCGCCTTTCTTAGCTACCATTGAAACAAGTACATCACTCATAAATAGTTCTGTTTTTGGTTTTTCTTCAAATTTGTGTGAAACGATAATATCCACACGATCAGAAATTTCCAGCTCTTGATCAAAGCTTACTTTTTCAGAAGGAACCATAGTAACTAGTCTGTTATTTTGATCTTGTACATTTGAAGCTTCTTTTAACATGCTGGTTGTTATGATGTCATTTTTGGATAATGGAACGATTGAAACCATATTAGCTAATTCTCGTTTATCGACAATATGTTTATCCGTAATAAATTTATTAGGAATTTCTATGGTTTTAACTTGGCTCGGCTTAATCAGTTCACGAGATATAATTTCAGTCTTAGCTACATATACAGGGGTTGTATCACCTAGTTGGTTATTAAGCGCTTTGACTTTCTGGAGAAACATAACTCCAGCAAGGATAGCTAATAACACAGATAAGGTAATAAAAATAATGGCTTTTCTTTTGGACTCAAGCATTCTTGTGTTTGACCTCTCTCTCTAAATTGCTATTTCGATAAAATTTTAGGTTTAATTATAGAACTCGCCAATTTTCTATGCCAAAACTATCACATATTTTCCAAGAGCGTCAACCCCTCTAATTCCTTGGCTCATAAAGGTTTATAGGACTTATCCACAACCTTCTTACTATCCTCCTCCAATCTTCGACTCTTTTCGACAACCCTACAAAATAACTATACTAGGAATATAATCATAACTAAAATACATAAATAACCATTAATGCTAAATTTTAATTTCCACTAAAATGACAATCCAAAACCTAAAAAGCTGCAATCAAAGGGTTTTCATACTTTTGAACTAATCTTTAATTACTAGGAAAAAAGGCTCAAATATGAAAAAGACCATCTAAACTTGTGTTTAGATGGTCTTTCCGTTTTACTTCTTTAATTCCCCCAACCATTTCCACGAGTAACCTGGGTTCCAAGTATCATAATTAGTATTTTTGATTTCCTTTTTTTCACCAGGTTTTATAGTAATCGTTTCCGTAACATGAGTAAATAACTTTTTGTCTTTCTTGTTCCTAATCGTAATTTCCACTTTTCCTTTATATGTAGATTGTTTATTAAAATTAGCAACATAAATATTATATGAAGTATACCTCTTTACTTTTTCTGGAGTTACAACAAGTTCCAAATTTTTATATGACTCGTTTTTCGGATCCCCACGGTCTTCATAAGTTTCTTCAAGTAATTCAAAGGCTTCTTTTTTCAAATGTTCATCCTTGAGATCTACAATTGCCATAATTCCATTTATCACTAGTAAACAAGTAGCAATACAACCAACTGCCCAATAAATACCTTTTTTTGTTTGGTTCAAGTTTTTATAATAGCTAAATGATCCAACAGCAAGAAAAACGCCAAACATTAACGCTCCAAAATTAAACCAAAAATGTAAAGGATCAAAATCCACTTTCATCTCCCATTTTTCCTTTTCAACTTATAATAGTTGATGAATGTCATTGATGATCCTAATAGAAAAATATTATAACTATTTTTTTAGCTCTCCCAACCATCTCCACGAATAGTTTGGGTGCCAAGTATCGTAATTTACATTTTCTATTTGCTTTTTTTCACCCGGTTTTATAGTAATCGTTTCCGTAACATGAGTAAAAACCTTTTTGTCTCTCTTGTTCCTAATTGTAATTTTAGTTTTTCCCTTGTATGAATACTGTTTATTAAAATTAGCTACATAAATATTGTATGAAGTAGAACTCCTGTTTTTATCTGGAGTTACAACAAGTTCCAAGTTATCATAAGACTCGTTATTCGGGTCACCACGTTCTTTAAAACTTTCGTCTAGCAGTTCAAAAGCTTCTTTCCTCATATGCTCATCCATAATTTCAACAACCTTAATAATTCCATTTACAAAAATTAAACAAACCGTCAAAGAGCCAATAAACCAACGAATAGCTCTGCCAGTTTGATTTAACTTCCTATAATGAATGAATGCGCTAATGGCTACAAATAATCCTATAGATCCCACGACAATATTACCCCAAAAATATAAAGATTGAAAACTCATACACATCTCCCCTCCTATTTAGAGCAAATATTTAAGTTAGTGATGTTTTAATTTCGTACTATTATTTCTTAAGATCACCCAACCATTTCCAAGAGTAGCCTGGGTGCCAAGTATCATAATTAGCATTTTTAATTTCCTTTTTTTCACCAGGTTTTATAGTGATTGGCTTTGTAACATGTGTGAAAATTTTCTTATCTTTCTTATTCCTAATCGTGATTTCAATTTTCCCTTTGTATGTATACTTCTTGTTGAAATTAGCCACATAAAAATTATAAGCCGTAAAACTTCTAATTTTTTCAGGATTCACAACAAGCTCTAAATTTTTATAAGACTCGTTATTCGGATCTCCACGGTCTTCGTATCTTTCATCAAGCAATTCAAAGGCCTCTTTCTTCATATGTTCATCCATTACATCTGAAACCTTCATAATTCCATTCATCGCTAGTAAACATGTTGCTATACAGCCAATTGCCCAATAAACACCTGTTCTCGTTCTACCTAACTTTTTATAGTGAACGAATGAGCTAATGGCTAAAATAAGTCCCAAAGCCAAAGCCCCCATATTAAACCAAAAATGCATAGGATTAAAGATCACTTTCATCTTCCTTTCTTTTCAACGAAACACATTCTTACCTTAATATTTATTTTAGTTTTCCAATCCATTTATAGGAGTACTTGTCAGAATATTTAGGTCCCTTGTATGAATCAATCATCCTCTTCTCACCTGGCTTGAGCGTTATCTGTTCAGTTTTGATTTCCCCAACTTTTTTGTTTTCATCTTTTACTGTTATAAGAATCTTCCCAATAAAAGTTGCTTTTTCATTAAAATTGGCGACATAAACTGCATAATATCTTTTACTACTTAGATTGTACCTTTTAATGGATAATTTTAAGTTTTTGAAGGTTTCTTGATCTGGAATTCCTTCTTCTTTATATTTTTCTTTCATTTCATTAAATGCATTTTTTTCTCTACGATCATCAATGAAATTGGAATATACAATTACTCCATTAAAAAAAATCATAACTCCTATAAAGACAGCAGTTCCCCAGAGTTCAGCTCGAATTTGACTAACTTTTTCTTTCTTTTTCTTTTTGTAATAACCTATTCCAAATATTAATGCTAAAATGAACGCTAGTATATTCGTAAAAATAATTAACCACATTTCCAACAAAACCTCCTAACTTAACCCTCTTCTATATGTAACTGTAATCCACATTAACCTTCAAACCACTCTAATTTTCATACCCTACTTACGCTCAATCCAAATCAAAGTTTCGACATAAAAAAAGTTGAGGTCAAAAAATCAACCCCAACAACTCTTCACTATAATAAATCGTCACTAACGCACCTACCGCTAAATATGGTCCGAACGGGATTGCGGTCTTACGGTTATATTTCTTCGTTACTAATCCTACGATTGCGACTAATACTCCGACGATGGACGCGACCATCAGTGTTAGATATGCTCCTTGAAAACCGAGTACGAGTCCTAATACGCCCATCAGCTTAATATCCCCACCGCCAATTCCGCCTTTTGAGAGAACGGCTAACAACAATAAAAATAAAAATCCGAGCAAACTTCCGACGGCAGCGTCTACCCAGCCTCTAGGTTCAAAGATCCCCTGTAACGCTAGGAACCACACGAAAAACACAATCAGCACTTTGTCTGAGATAATAAAGTACAACAAGTCGGAAACGGTAATGATGGCGCATAATAAAACGAGTGAACAGGCTAACAACAATTCAATAGAGAAGCCGTATTTTATGTATGAAAAACTATAAAGAGCACCAGTTGCGAGTTCTACCATCGTATATAAAAGAGGGATCCCTTTCTTACATGATTTACACTTTGAACCCGCAGCTACAAATGAAACGATGGGAAACAGCTCGTACCATTTTAATTGTCTTTCGCAATGGTCACATTGTGAACGTTCTACATCTACGATCTTCATTCCCTTTGGCAGACGATAGCCGATCACTCCGCCGAACGAGGCTAAGACGGCTCCTACTACAAAAAACCAAACGCTCCACATTGCTTCCATTTCCCACTTCTCCCTTAATCTTCTTTCTGCACACTATTATAATGAAGAAACTTATTTTTTGCATCTCTCTTCCTTAAAGTTATCGGCTATCTTTTTTATTTGTTTTCTGGCACATACAAAAAGGAATGCCCGAAAACGGACATTCCAACGAATCTTTTTCTCTATTCGACTAAGAAAACGAAATAGCTGATGAAGACGACGAAGAGAACCCACATGATCGGGTGAACTTCTTTAAAACGTCCTTTTACTGTCATTGTCAGTGGGTACATAACGAATCCTAGTGCGATCCCTGTTGCGATGCTATATGTGAGCGGCATGGCAATCAGCGTTAAGAATGCTGGTACTGCGATTTCTAAACGGTCCCACTTGATCTTGCTTAGAACGGATACCATTAGTACACCGACGATAATAAGCGCTGGTGCTGTTACAGATGGTGTTACGACAACTAATAATGGTGAGAAGAAAAGAGCTAATAAGAACAACCCACCTGTTACAACGGATGTGAATCCTGTACGTCCACCCGCTGCTACACCTGAAGCTGATTCGATGTAAGCTGTTGTTGAAGATGTTCCAAGGATCGCACCAACTGCGATCGCTGATGAATCGGCAAGCAAAGCTTTACCTGCACGCGGCAGTTTATTGTCTTTCATAATTCCGGCTTGTGATGCTACTGCCATCAATGTTCCTGCCGTATCAAAGAAATCAACGATAAAGAACGTTAGAACAACGATCATCATATCTATGGTGAAAATTTGATCAAAGTGAGAGAAAGCTTGTCCAAATGTTGGTGCAAGACTTGGAATCGCTCCTACAATTTGGTCTGGCTTATTGATCAAGCCCGTAAAGATACCTACTACAGCTGTGATTACCATTCCGTAGAAGATTCCTCCACGAACGTTTCGGATCATCATTAAAATCGTGATGATGAATCCAAAGATGGCAAGAAGTGTTGGACCTTGTGTTAAGTCACCAAGAGAAACCAGTGTTGCTTTACTTGGCGCGACGATTCCTGCGTTTTTCAATCCGATGAATGCTATGAACAGTCCGATACCGGACGCTGCAGCAAATTTAAGATCTTCCGGGATTGCGTTTATAATCGTTTCACGAATTTTAAATAATGTAATAAAAATAAAGATTATTCCAGACATCAATACGCCAGCCAGTGCTGTTTGCCACGGAATATCCATGACCAAGACTACTGAGTAAGCGAAGAATGCGTTAAGTCCCATACCTGGAGCAAGTGCAATCGGATATTTTGCTACGATTCCCATGAAAAGTGTTCCTAGGGCCGCTGCAAGTGCAGTTGCCGTGAACACGGCACCCTTATCCATGCCAGCATCGCCTAGAACGGAAGGGTTAACGAATAAAATGTAAGCCATCGCAAGGAACGTTGTTAATCCTGCTGTTGCCTCTTTCTTGTAAGAAGTGTTGAACTCCTTGAAACCAAAATACTTTTCCATCTATATATCCCCCTATACCCTGTCTACGTATAAAATCGTAAAAGCTTATTTTACTGACTTATGGGGTTTGAACTTTGCATCATTGTAGTTGATTGGAGCGCAAGGTGCGAGACTCCTGCGCGACGAGTGGGACAGGTGAGACCCTTAAAGGCGCAAAGCGGCAAGGGGCTCACCGCCCGCCCCGCGGAAAGCGAAGCACCTGGAGCGGAAATCAACTACTTTCAAAAGCAGCTTTGTTCAAACAAAAAGACCCAAGGGACGAGCCCTTGGGTCTGAATACGTAAGAGTTAATGAAACGTGGCCTATGCAAAGAGAGCATGTGCGCCATGTTTCAAAAATCCTTCGTAGTCAGACCATTTACGGCAGTCTGGTAGAAACTTTCGGGCCATATCCCCGAATTTATACGTAGGAAATACATTTAATTTTTAATTACTACTTGAGTATAGGTCGAACTTTGTCGTACGTCAAGCATTTTCACGAATGATTTTATGTTATTTTGCAATAATCGTTCGTGTTTTCGCTTTCAAACCTATTCCCACTCGATTGTTGCTGGTGGCTTAGACGTAATATCGTACACCACGCGGTTGATGTGATCGACTTCGTTTACGATACGAGTAGAGATCTTTTCTAGTACGTCCCAAGGGATACGTGCCCAGTCAGATGTCATTCCGTCGATAGATGTTACCGCACGGATACCGATCGTGTAATCGTACGTACGAGCGTCACCCATAACACCAACACTACGGATGTCAGGTAGCACTGTGAAATATTGCCACACTTCACGCTCTAAGCCTGCTTTTGCGATCTCTTCACGAAGAATGAAATCAGACTCACGAACGATCTCTAATTTTTCTTCTGTAATCGCACCAAGTACACGGATTCCTAGACCAGGGCCTGGGAACGGCTGACGCCAAACGATGTGTTCAGGAATGCCAAGCTCTGTACCTACTTTACGCACTTCATCTTTAAAGAGTGTGTTAAGAGGCTCGATCAATTTGAACTGCATGTCTTCAGGAAGTCCGCCAACGTTATGGTGAGACTTAATCGTTTGTGCAGTTGCTGTACCGCTCTCTACGATATCTGTGTAAAGCGTGCCTTGTGCAAGGAACTCGATGCCTTGTAGGTTTGACGCTTCTTCATCAAATACGTAGATGAACTCGTTACCGATAATCTTACGTTTCTTCTCAGGATCAGAAACACCTTCAAGCTTGCTTAAGAAACGTTCTTTTGCATCGACTTTGATGATGTTGATGTTGAATCCTTCGCTGAATGTTTTCATAACTTGATCAGCTTCATCTTTACGAAGAAGTCCGTGATCAACGAAGATACATGTTAATTGGTCACCGATTGCTTTATGAACAAGAACAGCTACAACAGATGAATCAACGCCACCTGACATCGCGCAGATGACTTTTTTGTCACCTACAACGTCACGGATCTTTTGAATTTCGTCTTCGATCCAGTTTTCCATCGTCCAGTTGCCTTCACATTCACAAACAGATTTTACGAAGTTATCAAGAAACTCGATACCGTACTCTGAATGACGAACTTCTGGGTGGAATTGTACGCCGTAAAGTTTACGAGATACATCACTCATCGCCGCTACAGGACAAGAAAGACTTGTTGCGTCCGTTACGAAACCTTCTGGTGGTGCAACAACTAAGTCACTATGGCTCATCCATACTACTTGTTGTTCTGGAAGTTTTTCATATAACTTGTTCATGTTTGTTACTGTGATCTCTGCTTTACCATACTCACGGTGGCTCGCGCGCTCTACTTTACCGCCGAAGTGGTAGCTCATCAACTGCATACCATAACAGATTCCAAGCACTGGGATATCCAGATCAAAAATAGCTGGATCACAAGCTGGTGCTCCTTCTGCATAAACAGAGTTAGGTCCACCAGAGAAGATGATTCCTTTTGGATTCATTTTCTTTATATCTTCCGCCGTTGTCGTGTGCGGATGTAATTCACTGTATACTCCTAAGTCACGGATACGACGTGCAATCAACTGATTATATTGTCCACCGAAATCTAACACAACGATCATTTCACTCATTACGTGCAAATCATTCGTTACGCTCATGTACTTCACCCCATCTATTATTATCAGCTATAGTATCCGTCAGCTTGTCTATCTTTACACTTTCTTTATAAAACAAAAGAATTCTACCCTTGTTTTCCACATACAAAAACAAAGGCAGAATTCCTTAAAATGTAGCTATAAAGAATCCTGCCTTCATAGTCAGGTCATTTTCGGCAACCCGGTAGAGACTCTCGAACCTTATTATCGAGGATATACGAAGGAGAATATTATCTGACACTATAATCTTAAAGACATTCTAACAATGCCAGTTATAGCGGTCAAGGGCGGATTCTTTTAATTAAATTTTCCCACAATTCTTTATGAAAATCATTCCACAAATCTGACTGCTTTTTCGGACTGAATTGAACGCCTTCATAAGCTTTTGCGAGAATCCTCATGTCCTTTGAATCAAGCTCTCTGTCAACATATAGAGCATACTCTCTTAACGTAAAAGCAGGTCGTCTTTTTATGCCATAAACCTTTAATAGCCACATCAAGCGTTCAAAGGCTTCTTCAAAGCTATCCGCGCCTTTTTTGTGTTTGTAGCGCCAAATCGTGTACTGACGAAGCCATTTTTTGCGGAACAGATAAGCGAGAGCTGCAATCACAACCAAGCTAATTAATAATATAACCGCTAGCGTTCCAAGTGAATTCAAAATTGAACTTGAACCTGTTTTTTCTCCTGAAGCAGCGTTATCGTCCTTCGTTAAATCTTTTTCAGGCTTGTCTGGTTGAGTTGGAACTGGTGCAGCTGGTGTTGAATCTTTCTCTTCACTTTCTGGTTCGAATGGATTATCAAATCCGCGCGTAGGCTCGAAAGGAACCCATCCGATTCCTGAAAAATACACTTCTACCCAAGAGTGAGCGTTTGCGTTGGTTACGGTATATTCACGTAGACCGTCTTTACCTAGTGCCTCAAAGGTTCCAGGAGTGAAGCCTTTAACCCAACGAGCAGGTATGCCGACAGAACGCAGCATCACGGTCATCGATGTTGAAAAGTTATCGCAATACCCTTTTTTCGTTTCAAATAAAAACTGATCGACGTAATCTTCATCGCGTTTTGGAACCGCAACTTCAATCGTGTTATAGCCATAAGCGTTCTTAGCAAAATAGCTTTCGACCGTTTTAACTTTATCGTAGAGCGTTGGTTGGTCCGCTGTAACTTCTTGCGCAAGGTCTTTTACCCGTTGTGGCAGTGTTTCAGGCAGCTGCAGGTAATTTTCTGTTATTTCTTCGGGGTATTGATCGGTTGAAGCTTTTAGCTGCTCTTCTTTTATAACAGGCAGCTGATAGTCCATCTCGTATTCCGTAAGCTTCTCTTCTCTTCCATCTTGAAAGGTAGAAATTTTTCCGTTCACACCATCTAATTGATAACTGATACCCGAATCCGCTTGAATGTTGGTCAGCTTTCCTGGAATCATTAAAAATGAGTATTCTTTTCTTTTTTCCGCTTCAATGCGTGCTTTATGGTCTTTCATTTCTAATCCATCTTCCCAGATTCTCGTATAATTCGTATCGGCTGAAGGATTATCTGCTTCTAAAGCGATCGCCTGAGTCGGAATCTTATTCTCCCACCCTTTACCGGTATAGAATTCTTTCGTTTCGATCCGCCAATAATGCCTTCCGTTATCATAAGCGGTGAAGATTGGCGTATAGTCGAACTCAAACGGCCCACCAAGCTGGCTGTCGTTTTCACCATAACCAATCTTTGCGATACCAGGACCTTTCCCTAAACCTTCTTCATCGCCTTTCCCAGACAGATTCTGAAGAAACGGAACAGGATCTGGCCAGATCGGAGATGCTTTTGGTGCAACATATCCGAGAACTGACGACAATGCGATAACACCAGAAAGTGGTGCCACCCAGAGCACAGGAAACTTTCCTTTTAAAAGAGAGAAGCCTTGCGTTTCAATAATTTTCATCATTCTTAAAATACCGACCAAGATCAGTCCGATGAAAACGGTACGGATGATCGCGAACTTCCCATCATAGACCGTAAATGTATCGAGTATCGAAATGTAGATCACCGTAATTAAGAAGAACAGAAAGATTCTCCGGGTTTGGACGAGCCAATAATGCATCAAATAACTAACGAGCCAGAGTAGAATAAAGAACAATAAACTCCTTGATAGCGATGTCATCTCATCCCAGTTTTGATCGGAAAACAGCCCCAGATTGTATTGAATGTCTTCGATTAAAAAAGGAACCCATTTAAACGACAAGAAGACATCAAAGAAGTATAGAGAATGAAGCGCATATAACATCGCTCCTAATTTCACCGGAAATGAGATCCAGAACGGAAGTTGAAAATACGTTACGATAAACAAAAAGAGCGTGTACATTACGAAAATCTGGATATCGTTCGTCGTCGTAAGCTCTTTAAGTGGTCTTAACCACTCCCATAAAAGAAGAAAGCCTAAGGCGTACAGAACTAAGACGTGTAGTGTTGACGCTTGCTGCTGATTAGATTGAGGCATACGTGCCACCTGCCTTCAGCGATTCGTTAAAGTCAGAACCAATCATCGGTGTTACAAGCACACCGAACTGTCTGATTCGAGAGATATACGTGAGTTCTTGACTCTTAAGTTTAGAATCAAGCGCTAAGTAAAAGAAAATCACGTTCGTTTGCTGTCTAGATGCGATAAGCTCGAGCGTTTTCATCGTGTATTCAGAAAGGTTCGGCGAAATGATAAGCGCCGTTTTACCTTCCATAAAGCCTGCCATGTATTCTTGTTTCAATCGTTCTTCAAACGGCAGCTTCACGTCTGATTTTACTTTTGCCAGTTCGTGAAGAATCCGCCATTCTTGGTCGGTCCCTATGTTCATCGGGATCTCTTTTCCAGATAGCGGATGATAGCCGATCGAACCACCCTTTGAAATCGCATAGTGAACGATCGATGCCGCAAGTGAAACGCCGCGTTCAAACAGCCAATCGTGCGTGCCGTAACTCTTTTCACAATGATCAAGCACAATCACAAAATCATCGTTCCGCTGCTGTTCGAACACTTTTGTCAGCAGCTTGTTCGATCTCGCACTCGCTTTCCAGTGCAGCCAGTTCATACGATCGCCGGCCACATAATCACGCACACTGACCGTTGATGTATAGTCGGAAAACGAACGCTTCCCGACTTTTTTCATACCGGATTGAAGCATCTTTCCCGCTTCCCACCGCTCGATATCTTGATACTGCGGGTACACAAAGATCTGGTCTTGAACGGAAACACTCGTACTTTTTAAAACAAAGCCAAAGATATCTCCTGTACTGATTTGAATCTGATCAAATTTAAATAACCCACGCGGTGCAGGATTAATCGTATACGAAAATTCTAGGTTTTTGCGGAACAACGGTAACAGCAAAATACGAGACTGGATCTGATGCGTATTGCCCTCGTATCGCGTTTCACGAAGCAGCACCTCTGGCAGAAGGTCCTCTAACACAACATAAAAGAGTGGAAAGTTGCTGCGTCGTTTGATGACAATTGTCACTTCTATTTCTTCGCCTGCCATCAGCTTGGTTTTAGAGATATATCGCTCCACTTTTAACCGTTGTATCGGATAAAAAGCCATCGTAATGGAATAAAGTACGAGCGGAAGAACACTGTAAAATAGAAACCAGCTTACGAAGCCTCCCTGAAACATGGCAAAAGAAAACGTAACAAGCAGTAAGAAGATGATCCCTGAAAACCCGATCGGCGTTTTATACCGCTTCCGAAATTTATGAAGAAACGCCTTCATTATGCATGCTGTTCCTTATGAATAGGTGCTGGCACACGGGCCAAAAGCTCATTGATCACTTCTTCAGCTGAAACCCCTTCAAAACGAGCTTCCGGTTTTAATAACACACGATGAACAAGAACATACGGTGCTAAGTATTTCACATCATCAGGGATTACAAAATCACGGTTCATCAGAAGGGCAAAAGCCTGTGCTGCCTTTAATAACGCAAGCGACCCACGCGGACTGACGCCTAGCGCAATGGACTTATGATTACGTGTACGATTGATCAGGTCGACGATATATCGCTTGATTGAATCTGATACGTAGATGTTCTTCACGGCTGTTTTCAGTTCTGAGATCTCTTCAGGTGAGATGGCTGGTTTAAGGAGGTGGATCGGGTGTTCGTTTCCGATCACGTTCAATACGTTAAACTCTTCCTCTGGAGTCGGATATCCCATCGTCAGCTTCATTAAAAAGCGGTCAAGCTGTGCTTCTGGAAGCGGATAAGTTCCTTCGTATTCGATCGGATTTTGTGTGGCCATAACTAAGAACGGATCGGGCAATATGTGCGTCTGCCCATCAACCGTCATGCTCATTTCTTCCATGGATTCAAGAAGTGCCGATTGTGTCTTCGGTGATGTACGGTTGATCTCATCAGCGAGAATGATGTTTCCTACAAGAGGACCAGGCCGAAATTCAAAACTCATATCTTTTTGGTTATATATCGATACTCCCGTCATATCAGACGGCAATAGATCTGGTGTGAACTGGATGCGGTTAAAGGTTAGGCCCAGGGATTTAGCGATAGATCGCACCATCATTGTTTTCCCTACTCCTGGTACGTCTTCAAGTAAAACATGTCCCCCTGCTAATAACGAAACAAGCGTCAGCTCTGTGACCTTTTTCTTACCTACCATAACTTTTTCTACGTTTGCGATAACCTCTCTAAGTTGAGGATGATATTCAAATGTCTTTTCATTTCTAGCGTTCATGATAGACTCCCCTCTAACATTTCTGTCTCTACATTATTTAATTTTTTCTTTCTTTTAAATATTCTCATCACACAGACGATATTCCTTGTTTTTTTACAAAAAAAGAGAAGATTCGATATAAGTGAACAAATAAAAAAAGATGCACCCTATACAGTGCACCGTAATCGTACTTTCTGATGTTGTTTTGCGTTCTTAAACTCTAATTTCCCAAGCTTAATAAGTGTGCTGTTTTTGTAGATATTTCTCGGGAAATTGTAGAAATATGACGATTGAATGTTGAGGATTGTATCTTGTATCGTTATAAATCCATATCGGGTCAAGTTATATCTATACAAAAAGAGCTTTGTAACGGTTAACCGTATCGCCCCCCGATACACACAAACTTACTTTCTAAATAAAGATAGAATGGCTTCCCATTTGCTTTTCGGCCGGCTTTGCACTACGATTTCAAGTCGTCTATTGAAATCGTTCTGCAGACGCCATTCCTTGACCTGTTCTTCTCTTAACTTTTGAATTTCTTGCTGCAGAAGTTCACTTTTCTCTTTTTCCTGTTCTAATAATGTTTCGTATTGTTCTTTTTGTTGATTGGTCAGCTTCTCAATCTTTGCGTTCGTTTTCTGAGCGGCATTTCCTACGTTTGCACTGATTGCATGATGATCTTGTTGAAGTCTTGAAACGGTTACTTTAAGCTCTGACATATCGTTTGTGAGCTGAGCATTCATCTCTCGTGTTGCTGCTAGTTCATTCGCTAGCATCATTAAGACTTCTCGTAATTGGTTTGGGTCTTGTGGAAGGTTCTCATATGTATCGGGTAGCGCTACGTCCGTTTGAACTGTTTCTTTTAGTCTCTCTTTTTGTTGAAGCACGAGATCTTTAGCTGTATCGTCTAAAGGCTTGTCTGTATCGCGTAGCGCTATGAGCGATTCGATATCAGATTGAACAAAGATACGGCGATCTCCATCCTTTAAAAACTCGTATCCGTTTCGCTCTAGTATTTGGCCATACTTACGGACTGTCGGTGTTGCGATTCCTACTTCTTCTGCAACTTCCTTGGAGGAGAAAGCTCGTTCATTCGGTTGTATATCACGTCGCATATCGGGCCTCCTTCATGTCTTTTCATCTATTGCTTATATCGCCATGCGATACATATCGTTTAATTCCTCTACTATAGGCATTCGCAATGAACTGTATCGATACGTCTATGCTCTACAAAATAGATTTCGGCAAATGTGTCGTTCTCCCCTTCTTTCCTTTTGAAAAACTCGCTCATTCCACTAGTTTATTTTTCTATTTCTTCACCCTACCCATAAAATAGCTGTTTTCTAAAAGAATAAGGACATATATAATGAATAAGTGCAATCATTTTTTTACATTCATTTTTTATGAAAGAGGTTATGGTATGAATACTACTTATTCATCAATACAATCGACTAAAACAAGAATGTTAGTCATCAGCGCACTATTCGTGGCACTAACGCTTGTTGCAACAATGTTCATCAACATCAAGCTTCCGATCGCAGGAAACGGTGGTCTTATCCACTTGGGTAACATTCCTTTATTTGTAGCGGCTTTTGTTTTCGGTAGAAGAACCGGTGCTATTGCAGGTGCTTTCGGGATGGGTTTGTTTGACCTCCTATCCGGATGGACAATATGGGCTCCGTTCACATTTATCATCGTTGGGGCAATGGGCTATGTAGCGGGCGCTATATCTGAAAAAGTACCAGGAAAACGTGTGCTCGTTTATTCCTTGGCAGTTGTCGTAGCTATGCTGATAAAAGTGGTAGGCTATTATTTTGCAGAAGTTGTGCTTTACAGCAACTGGATTCAACCATTCGGATCAATTCCAGGAAACGTTCTGCAAGTTGGATTTGCTGGACTAATCGTGGTTCCACTCGTAGCACGTATTAAGAAAAGAATTCTTTAGTAACAGAGACCCTGTGTCGTATCGGCTTAACCGCTATGCGATATGGGGTTTTTTGAATTAATAATACAAAATACTTTTTATAAGGAGTAAGAATGAAGAAAAAACAAATTGATTGGTTTTTCTGGGGTCCGATGTTTGGAATTGTTATTTTAAGTTTGTTACTATTTTCAAGTTCAGCAACAAAGCTACCAAACGGTAATTATATTCTTGACCAAGATCCACTATCATATTTTTTAGTTGGGTGCATGTTCGTTTGTGCAATTCTTTTGATTTTTGGAAAAGTAAGAGAAACTATGAGTAAAAAAATTAACAAAAATACAATCATTATTACTCTACTATTAATACCAATCGTATTTGTTTTTGTGCACATAATTAATAATTAAAATATATATTCTTGGTGTCTGCTTTTTTAAGTTCAAGTTCCATATTCACCTTCACACTTCACTCCTTCTGAATGTTAAAATAAAGAATACTTCCCTGTTAGACATATAGAGAGTGTCGACTTAAAATCGTAACAACTTAGGAGTGTATACAAGCATGAACAAAAAAGATATCGCTCAAATACGAAAACAGTTCAAGAAAGAGAACGATCTACTGAAAATCTCCAGCATCTTTAATGTGTATATTACGAAAGAATCCAGCGAGATCTATCATCACGTGAGTCAGCCTTTTGAGATGCTAGATGCTGAACAACAAGAGCTTTTCTTTAATAACTTTAAAAAATTGCTTGGTGGGAATCTCGATGAAAAGTTATTTGAATTAAAGTTTAATAGAAATGCTGAAAACAATAGCCAGCTTATTCTGCATCAGGGGTTACTTGCTAGCGATACAGAAGACTGGAAAGAACGCATGCTTCAAATGGTAGGAAAAATGTTACTAAACCGCCAGTACGAAAAGGATATCGTGATTACCTTTATTAAGGGAGAATACTATAAGCCGACAAAGCGCAAAAATGATGAGGCGGAGATTAGCGAACGAGATGCCGTCTACTCCTTCCCCTTTATTTTGAGCAGCATAAACAACACACAGGAACCGAAGAAAGAACTGCTCTTTGATTATGTGGAAAAAGAGTTCAAGTACAATTTCGTGGTCGATCCGATCATCAACCTGAACGCACCGATCGGAGGATTTCTCTTCCCTTGTTTCAGTGATAATGCCGCAGATGTGAACCACATCCTGTATTCAGCAGGTAAAGTTCATGAGCCTGATTATGAGTTCATCGTGGACGTTTTAAATGGCGAAGAAATCATGACGGCAAAAGATGATAAAATCGTGTTTGAAGAGATCATTAAAGACGTAACACAGGATCAATTAAACACCTCTACCCTTTCCAATGTGTATGAAGAGATTAACCGAATAATTGAAGAGAACGAAGAGGAAGAACATCCACGCTTAGATTCAAAGGACGTTGAACGGGTTTTGAAAGCGAGCGGCGTGGAAGATATCAGTGTGGAAAAGGTAGAATCCGCTTTCCAAAAAGTGATTGATGATGATAAGTATGAGATTAAAGCAAGCAGTGTAGTACCGAAATACAACTCGAAATCTATTAAGATTGATACAAAGGTAGCTAAAATTTCAATCAGTCCGCAAGATCTAAGGTACGTGAAGCAAGTGCACCTTAGTGGTAAACGTTACCTCATGATTGAAGTTGAGGAAGATACGGTTATTGAGGGCTTTACGATGATTCCGGAGGCTTTTGGGGAGAAGGTGGAGAAATAGATTATCAAGAGATTTAAAAAAGCTTCTCACAAGTTTGTTTAACTTATGAGAAGCTTCTTTTTATAGTTTCCTAATTTGGCAAAATGGTTAGCATTTCACTCTTACCTTACTCAAAACCCTTATCTATTATGGGCTAGAGAGGCAGATTACATCATGCCGCCCGTAAGCTGTGAGTGTGTAATATCGTTAACGAGAGGTGCAAAAAGGCGGTAAATCAACGTTTTGGATATACTAATTGTAACATCTTGATTTACCGTTTTTTATGGGATTGCGTTAGCAAAATGTTAGCATTTTTATACCTAATTAAATATCTTTTTAAACACAAACAAATATAATAGTCACTTCTCACATATGGCTTTTCAGATACATGATGTATTTTATAGGCCATGATTAAAATTTATGTCATTTACCTTGTCTGTAAAAATAATTTCTTCTATATATTAGTGGAATTAATAATATCGTATGTAAGTTTTGATAAGGGTTTCTTACCCAAATAATCGAGATTTAAGTCTTTACCATATAAAAATAAATTTATTTCGGTCAAGCCTAAATTCATATCTGAAAACAACTTTTTAAGCTGACCTTTGTATGTATCAGAATAAGCATGTTTTTTATATAATATCTCTCTTACATAATCCTTATGACATTGATAAACTTCCCTAAGATTAAAGAGTTTAATACTATTTTCCACTTCTACTTTATTACTGCATGTAGGACTTATGTTTATCGTCAAATCAAAGTTCGTATTTTTACCAGTTATAGATTCCAAAGTGCTTTTAGAATTTAATTTAACTTCAAAAACTGCTTTATTATTAAATCCATCATTATACGGATAAAGAATTTCTAAACTTCTCGCTAACTTAAATCTGGAATTACATATTTGACAAGAAGGAACAAAGTTAAACAAAGACAAAGATAGCAACTGAAAAATAGATTTTGGGAAAAAGTGATCAAGGTCTGCAGTCGATTTAATTTTTGTTCCCTTTTGATACGGTGTAATATACTGCCTATTACAATAAGGACATATACTTCTACACCTGTTCCAGTCAATACTAAATGTCTTAACTCTGAGCTTAGGAAATCATAATCCACTACTTTTGCAATGGCATTATTCAAACATATGAGTCTTCTTTCCACCTCTTTAATCAACGCTATAAAGTTATCATTATTTGAAGAAAAATTGGGATGAGTTGCTAATATAGAGCTAATCCACGGATTCATATAACTAGAAACATATTCTTCGCGAAACTTGTTTCGTTCTTTTTGAGTGATTTTTTTATTTAGCCTATTAAGCTCCTTATCTACTTTAAAAGTACTAAAATAAACTAATTTACACGTTAAAATGTAGTAGTTTATTTGCGCATAATTATGACATAAGTGATCCATGGGCTTAGTCAATAACTCTTCAGCTAACTTGAGATCTATTCCATGAACACGACCATTTTCAAATAAATTAGTATATGGTTGATTTGTAAAAGGATTTTCTTGAATTGGCTTTATACTCACTTCTTGTTTATATCGTTGTTCTATGCTATTTAACATTTTATTACTGTAATCAGATTTTATTCTTATTAAGATATTCGGATCTAGATTAATCATTATAAGTTTCATCCATAATATTTTTTAGTATTCTGAGTTCCTGTTCTATTTCATTGATTCTTCTGATTTTCTCGTTTTGGGGTAACAATTCCATCTTCTTATCATTCATCAACTGTTGTAATTTCCCACGAATAATCTCTTCACCTATAGAAGAGATTATACCATTAACCAAAAATATTTCTTTCTCATCATACTCATTCCATGAAGTAATCCTTTTAACAGTTTTTTCAAACACATGCTTAGCGTATTCACCAATAGGGGAAGTAATAAAAAAGTCACTTTGTATGATGTCATAGAAGTTACTCATAAAGCCAAACTCAGCCTTTTTTACAATTCTTTGAGTATTACCAAAACTATCCTCCTGAATTTTTATACATGTTATATGTTCCTTTGGAACATCAGAAACTATAAAAGGTGAATGTGTAGTTATAATAATTTGATATTTTAATTCCTTACCATAATCAACACTATCAAGAAATCGGTATATGTTATGAATATATCTCCTTGACCACTCAGGGTGAAATGAAGCATCCGGCTCGTCTAATAATAATAATAACGTATCAATTTCTTTATTTTGTATAGCAATTTGTATTGCCGTATACAGATTTGAAAATCCATTTACAAACTCTAGTTCGCCTACGCTCATATTCTTAAATCTTGCTTTTAAATTGAGATATATTTCCTCGTCATTTAACCCGTCAAATAAAAAAAGTAACTTGTAAATTTCCTCTTCAAACCCCTTATTGATGTTTATGCTTATCATGTGATCAGAAATATAAAATTTTTCTTTAACATTTAATAAAATCTTAATTATGTCGATTATAAAATCCGGATTAAATTCTGATCTTTCCAGAGAAACCATGTTGTTTAATGAAATAAATATTTGTCTTAACACTTGTATTAAATAATTTATTCTGGCATCTAAGTTTTCTTCTTCATATATAATTGATTCTATTTTTTTTATGCAATTTTGTTTTTTACTTTCGTCCAATTCACTTCTTCCTCGATCAATCCAATATCCCAATATCATATTTTCAAGAAATTTAATAATATATTTCTCTTTGACCGACCAATTATCCAACTCGCTTTTTTTATCTTGGCTAAGTAATTTGGAAAAAATGTCGTTCTTAAACAAAAGAATCTTATTATTATCACTATATAAATTAAATTCCAATTTATTAGTTATGTCCTTTTCATAAACTAAATCGTAAAATTCTTCTCTTCTTATCTCACATACAGCGTTTTGGGCAGTAAAGTTTTCTTCTATCATTTTGTGACCTTCACTCAAAAATTTATATATATTTGAGTAAAGAGGATTATTTAAATAACGCCTTTTAAACCCTACATAATAATCTTGTTCATCTCTTTTTTTATTATCTAAAAACCAATCTCTATTAACGCCATTAGACATGTAAAGAGAGAGCATCTTTCTATCTAGACTATAAGATTCTCGTTCCCTAGTGTATTCATTAAACTGAATGTAAGTGAAATATTTCGCTGCCATTTCTGAAAAATCATATGTAATACACATACTATATTCATCACTTGTTAATTCAGGAACATGTTTTAAGTTTTTCAACAAATCTGGATTATTACCTTCTATAACAAAAATATCATCTTTTATATGATACACAGCAAACCACTCTTCAGAGTTCCTAACTTCATTTTTTTCTCTCTTTATTTTTTCTAGTAATTTCAATCTCCTACTCTTAGTAGAACCTATTAGATCTAGTAAAGTTGATTTACCTGAACCATTCTTACCAACTATCAGATTAATGTTACTGATTTTTTTCCCCCATAAGTCGTTGTAAGGATTTCTTTTTTTGTTAATTAGTAATTTACCTTCATTAAAAGTGATGTCAAAATCATTTGTAAAACAAAACTCCTGTTGATTAAAACATTTTCTTAGTTCTTTAATATAAACAAACAAAAGTTGCGGAAACATTTATTGGCCCCTTCTTTCATCAAAAATTCATATAATAAATTATTATCCCTGATGTATACAATATATTTGTAAATAACGTTTTCAAATAACAAAAAGGCTGCCTTTTGGGGCAGCGCGATTTGAATCTTGGCAGCCTAAAAGTGCCAGTCATAAAAAAATATAGTACTAGGTGTCTCTTTGCAATTTCATATCATAAAATCTTTCTTCCATAACATTAACTATTACAGTCTGTCTTCTGGAGAACTAGACTGGTTCCACTTCTTTATTCCATGAGACATCAAAATATTCTATAATACTACTCTTTACACTTTCATTTTCTATCGGAACAATAGTCGTTGATTTATTTCCAATTGAATTAATTGAAGATCCGAATAAATATACAAATTTTCTATCAATAATTACATATCTATCATGATTTCCCTTATTAATTTGAATTTCTAAATTACTCCGCTCTTTTTTAAACTTTTCGTACAATATTTTTGAATCACCTTGAAACTTTTCAGTGATAACACGAACTCTTACCTTGTAATTTAATTCGTCTAATAATGGAAACAATGTGCCATCAATATAAGGATCAATTAGTTCAATTTTTTTTGGGCAGTATTCAGAATTTCTTTAACTTTTTTATATTCAGTGTAGGGGTGGTTTTTTTGTATGAAAATAGGATCTGTAGCAGGAGGCTCCAGACATACAGATGCCCATATCTCTTCAAACCAATCAGAATCTATAGTTTCCAATTGAGGATGTTTAAGACCCTCTTCGACTATCACTTTGTCGTACATTGGAACCATTCCGTTAATCGATATATCTCTATACTAATAGTTAATTAATTGGACTAGCCTTGTTAATTCATTTTCGCTTAAATTTTTATAATTATTTGTTATTTTGTTGAATAACAAATCTAATTCTAACTGCTCATTCATATGTCTCTTCCCTAGCCATATTTAATAGATCTTTTCCTTTTAAAGTTCCTATTTTTCTAACTTATATTTCATATTTCTAATTTACTTCCCAAAGTATGCAAAGATTTACATTCTCACTTCTTGGCCTATTTTTTACTTCTTGCACACGATTAACTTGAATAAATACCGGCATAGATAATGCTGTTCCAGATACTATACAAGTTCCACTTGCGAGAGAAGGGATTGCTGCTTTTGAGACTCTATCTAGGGTTGGGATAGTATTATCAATCATTTCTAAGTCCTTATTATTAACTAGCCTATGAATAAAATAATTGTGAATTTGTGAAATAATTGTCGGTGATATATCAAATGGTCGTTGACTGCATATAGTAAGAAAGAAACCAAATTTCCTGCCTTCTTTTATGATTTCTTCGAATAATTCTAAACGATAATTTTGCCAGCCTTTTCCTTCACTCATTATCTGATTAGAAAGGATATTATGTGCCTCATCAATAATTAAATGCACCGTTTTATCAATACTATCTTGTTTTGTTTGTTTTTTATGATTATCAAAAAGCATTTTGGCAATCAACGATGGGATGACTTTCTTAATATCAGAATTACACTCCCTAAAAGAGTATATTGTCATAATAGGAGTATGACCATCTGTATCTTCTTCTATTATTTCTATAATTTGTTCTAGTTCCTTAACTTTTGATTCAATTCTATGAATTAAAGGATTTATATGATCAAACTGTGCATAACGGTTTAACAAATCATTTACTAACTGTAGCTTGGAATTTAATATAAATTCATCACACCATCCAATACCCCTGTCGTCTATTTCAGTACACCATTGGACTAGATAATCATATCCTGAACCATCACTGTAGGTATTCTTAATATCATCGACTGTATCGAAATAACAAGACCCAATAAAATATTTATTGTTTCTAGTATGCCATTGAATGGATTTTATCTTTTGAAGAAAGCTTTCATGCTCTTGGCTATTCCATTCAATTGATAAATATTCAAACACTTCTTTGATAAATTCAAAAACCTCTTTTGTAGGATGAACAAGAGATTTCGCAAATAAATTAGGTAAATAATTTTTTAAACCCCAACCATTCTCTTTAGCGAAACTCATTCTTTTTAAAAGCCTTTTTATAAAAGGTTTTTGAGTCTGTTCTTTAGCACTAAATAAGACGGAGAGTACCTCCGGAGTATAAAAATAGCTAGAAGTAATTCTTAATTTATCTTTTCTATCCTCGTCATTGTTACTTAAATCAATTATCTTTAATTCCGATTCACCTAATCCAAAAACATCTTTATGCGCATACTCACCATTAAAATCAATAAGGTGAAATGAACTTTTATCTCGTAAATTATCAGAACCAACGGTATTAATTAACTCATAGAACAACTTAGCTAAAGTATTCGATTTCCCACTTCCTGTATTGCCAAAAATTCCTATATGGGAGGAAAAAAAAGAATTAATGGAAAACGACACTGGAATGTCTTCGTATATTGATTGACCTATTGAAATATTTAATCCACTACCTACAGAAATATCTGACTTAATTCCTGAATATATATCTAAGATTTCTTGCTTAGTAGGTATATAGACAAGGTTTCCAATCATAGGTAACTGTTTTACTCCGCTATAAAACAACCTTTTATCCAAGAATCCTAAAATTTGCACTTCGAGTATTCTAGAAATTGTACCTTTGTTATATCGATAATCTTTTTCTTGGCGCTTCTTACTATTTAATAAGTCCTCAATATATTCAGCATCAATTTTCCCCACCAAATCTAAAAATCCTTTTTTTATAATAACAAATCCATTTACCGAGATATTACTTATTACTTCACCTTGAAAAATAAAAGATGAATGATTCATATCTTTATATACTTGAACCTTCACCCTAGTTCCCCTAACTTCAATAACACTTCCTACCTCAAGTGACATTGTCATTCTCTTAACCTCCAAATAGTAGTTTATTTAATTGCAACAAATCTATTGGAGGCATATCTTCAGTAGGCTCAATAATTACTACATTTTTTTGATGTTCACAATTTAACAACTGAGTAATCCCCTTAGCTGAACCGCGTTTATATACAAATATATAAATCCTTAATTCCGGATTATGAAACGACCTCTTAATTAAATTCCTGATATGTTCATCCGCAAATGAAAAGCCAAAGACTATTAGAACAGTCTGGGGCTTTTCCAACTCATAACTTAACAACCGCAACATACTATAATAATACTCATCCAGTACAGTATTTTTAAATTTACTTTTTTCAGGATTAATAATCAAAAGCTTTTTATATTCATCAAAAAATAATTCTAATTTCTCCCAATTCATCTCAGCAATTTCATGAATCTTTAAATCTAAACTCTCATCATTTCCATCTTTCCAAAGAAAATCATCTATAAAATTCTTATCTTCCTCTTCTAAAGTTATCTTATTAGCAGAGTTACTGATTATCTCTAAAAATTTTAATTCATTTTGAATTTCTATCACTTCTTGACTTCCTGACAATTGATTAACCCAATTTACTGAACCATGACATTTAATCAAATTAATAGTAGGTAGTTCCTTATGATAATTATCAAATACACCATTACGCGAAACAGTTTTGTGGAAATTTTCCGAACTCAACGTTCTAAAAAAGTATCCATTTCCTCCATCATTAAGTATTATTGATGAATTGTTCCTCTGTTCATAATCAATAGCTCTTTCAAAGAACATATCATAATTAGTTGTAAAAATATTTGCTCGTTTAGGAGATAGCCTTGAATTTCTATAATTCATAGTGTTCACTATTCCTCTGATAAACCTTCTATAATTGTGTGTAACAAGGTATTCACATTGAACAGAATCATCTATTAAATCGTAATTTTTCTCAATTACATTATTAAAGTAGTGTAAATAAATCAATTGGCGAACGGAGTTATTACACTCTCTTTCTGTTAACACTTTCTCTATGTTACCAAGTGAAGGAAAAAAAGGTACCGATGCTCCCGATCCAATTAAAAAATTCACGTTCTTTTCAGAAATTTGTGTTTGTAACTCACTAAGAAAAACTTCTAGATCCAAAATTAATCACCATGCTTATAACTTATTTTTTTAAAAATTAAGAAGTATAAAGTTAGTAATGGAATACAAATAACTACAATACCTATATTCTACCATTTGTGAATATTATTGTAATTGTAAAATTAAAAACAGAAACTCTAAATTGAGTTCCTGCTTCATCCTTAGTTAATTATATATCCTCAAATGTCTTAATTGTTATTGCTACTTCCTCTTTAACGTTATTCAACCTTTTGGTTATCTCTTCTTCCTCAATTGTTTTTAAATAAAAAACAATAATACATATTGCATTTTCTCTGATTTTTAATAAAATAGTCATTGTCTATCTCCACGTAACCCCAGAAATGAAAAAAGCTTCTCACAAGTTTGTTCAACTTATGAGAAGCTTCTTTTATAGTTTCCTAGGTTAGCAAAATGTTATTTAACCTTACACACAAACCCTTATCTATCAAGGGTTCGAGGGGCGTTATTACATCATGCCGCCCATTCCACCCATGCCCATGCCGGACATGTCAGGCATTCCGCCGCCAGCGTTTTCTTCTGGCTTATCCGCGATTACTGCTTCTGTTGTTAGGAACATTGCAGATACGGATGCTGCGTTTTGTAGAGCTGAACGTGTAACTTTTGTTGGGTCAACGATTCCGGATTCGAACATGTTTACCCACTCGCCAGTTGCAGCGTTAAATCCAACTCCGATTTCTTCGTTCTTCAGACGCTCAACCACTACAGATCCTTCAAGACCTGCGTTGTGTGCGATTTGACGAACTGGCTCTTCTAGTGCACGAAGTACTAGTTTCACACCAGTTAACTCGTCACCAGTCGCTTCTACTTGAGCGATCGCTTTTAGCACGTTAACTAGAGCTGTACCACCACCGGATACGATACCCTCTTCAACTGCTGCACGCGTTGAGTTAAGTGCGTCTTCGATACGAAGTTTGCGCTCTTTTAGCTCAGTTTCTGTAGCTGCACCAACTTTGATTACTGCTACTCCACCCGCTAATTTTGCTAGGCGCTCTTGTAATTTTTCTTTATCAAACTCAGAAGTTGTTTCTTCGAGTTGTGCTTTGATTTGGTTAACACGAGCTGCGATCTTAGAAGAATCTCCAGCACCTTCTACGATTGTTGTGTTTTCTTTTGTTACCACAACTTTAGAAGCTGTACCAAGCTGCGTGATGTTCGCAGTCTTAAGATCAAGACCTAGCTCTTCAGTGATCACTTCACCGCCAGTTAGTACTGCGATGTCTTCTAGCATTGCTTTACGGCGGTCACCGAATCCAGGAGCTTTTACAGCTACTGCATTGAATGTTCCGCGAAGCTTGTTAACTACTAATGTAGCAAGTGCTTCACCTTCAACGTCTTCAGCGATCAACAATAGAGATTTCCCTTGTTGAACCACTTGCTCAAGAACTGGAAGGATTTCTTGGATGTTCGTAATCTTCTTATCTGTGATAAGGATGTACGGGTTCTCAAGCTCTGCTTCCATCTTGTCAGAGTTTGTTACCATGTATGGAGATGCATATCCGCGGTCGAACTGCATACCTTCAACCACTTCAAGCTCTGTTGTGAATCCTTTTGATTCTTCGATCGTGATAACGCCGTCGTTTCCAACGCGCTCCATCGCTTCAGCAATCAATTGTCCTACTTCTTCGTCAGCTGCAGAGATCGCCGCAACTTGTGCGATAGACTCTTTACCTTCGATTGGTTTAGAGATCGCTTTTAATTCTTGAACAGCAGCAGCCGTTGCTTTTTCGATCCCTTTACGAAGTACCATTGGATTTGCACCGCTTGTTACGTTCTTTAATCCTTCACGGATCATCGCTTGAGCAAGAACTGTTGCAGTTGTTGTTCCGTCTCCTGCTACGTCGTTCGTTTTGCTCGCAACTTCAGCTACAAGCTTAGCACCCATGTTTTCGAATGCATCTTCAAGCTCGATTTCTTTTGCAATTGTAACACCGTCGTTTGTGATTAGAGGAGAACCGAATTTCTTCTCAAGCACAACGTTACGTCCTTTTGGTCCAAGTGTTACTTTTACAGCGTTTGCTAGTGCATCAACACCACGAAGCATTGAGCGGCGTGCGTCTTCACTAAATTTAATATCTTTAGCCATGTAAAAACCCTCCCATTAATTTTAAAAGTTAGTGACTTACATATGCTTTATGTTTGATTTATGTAGCTTCAAAATATTGAAGCTTCCAAGTTACCTAACGATTAGCCTACGATCGCTAATACGTCAGATTCACGAAGAATCAAGAATTCTTTACCTTGGTACTTAACTTCTGTACCTGCGTATTTTGAGAAAATAATCGTGTTGCCTTCAGAAACTTCTAAAGAGATACGCTCGCCGTTATCCGTTACACGGCCCGTACCTACAGCAACAACTTTTCCTTCTTGAGGCTTTTCTTTTGCTGAATCTGGCAATACAATGCCGCTTGCAGTTTTTTCTTCACCTTCTACAAGCTCAATAATAATACGGTCACCTAGTGGCTTTAACAAGTGAAACACCCTCCTTAAATAGTTAAAAGATTTCTTATTAGCACTCTTTGTTAGTGAGTGCTAACTCCATTTCTAATAATAAATAAAACTAAAAAATTTTGCAAGTGAGAAATACAAATTTAAATCCAATTACCCGCAAATTCGATATCCTCGCGAGCCCTGCCTATTCTATGTTAAAATGGGTAAGCATATAAAGAGGTATCAACCGTAATTATTTTAAGGGCTGTACGTAAAGGAGAAGGTAATTTGAAGAAAAAATATTGGTGGATCATCTTCATATATATCGTGATGCAATTCTCAGGTTACATTGGGGTTCCACTGTTAAATGAACTTGGTGTTCCTAAAAATCAACTTTTTGGAATTTGGGGAACGTTCAGCTTTATCGTGGCTCTTGTTATTATCCTTTACATGTTGATCCCTGAAATGAGAGAACGCCACCGAAATTCTAAGCGTGTCTCAAAAGGATCTGCCGTTCTATGGTCGATCATCGGTATTTTCATGGCGTACGCCGCTCAAATTATCGCGAGCATGATCGAGATGAATGTTTTTGGCATTCAACCTGGATCAGAAAACACGAAGCAACTTGTTGAAATCGTGAAAAACGTTAAATATTTTATGATTGTAACGGCCATCGTTGGGCCAATACTAGAAGAGATTATCTTCCGAAAGATTATTTTCGGCTCTCTTCATAAACGCTTTAATTTCTTTATCTCTGCTTTGATCAGTTCTTTAATCTTTGCTGCTGTTCATGCGGATTTCACACACTTATTAATCTACACGGCAATGGGCTTCACGTTCGCTTTTCTTTATGTTAAAACGCAACGTCTTATCGTACCTATCGCGGCACACGTTGCCATGAACACGCTCGTTTTAATCGTTCAAGTATTATTTGCCGATAAAATCAAAGAAATGGAACAACAGCTAGAAACAGCGCAACTGATTATTGGAGGACTATTATGAAGACATCACCACTGTTTATGGCATTTTTATATCTAGGGATCGGAGTCGTCTTTACGTACTTAGCCGTTCATTACGCAAGCGAGTACGGCATGACAAGCTTCTGGACAATTATCACAATGATCGTAGCTACCTTCGACTACGCCAATGCCATCCGCTATTTCGCGTTAAACAACCACTTGAAAAGAAAAAAGAAGAAATAATATGAGGGAACTGCTTCTTAATGGAGGCAGTTTTTTTCATTTGTGAGGGTGTTTTTGTGGTGTTTTGTGAGGTTGGCCAGTGACGGAGATGGGATTAGACAGATTATATGGGAGATTGGATAGATTATGTTGGAGATTGGACAGATTATACGGCCAATCGGACAGATTAATCTACGAATCCGACAGATTATCATCACCAGCGCCAAAACGGAGGCTGTTCATTACTTTTGGTGGCAGCTAAATAGCCCGTAAGCCACATCAAACGATGCTTACTGTCGACTTCCACGAAAATACTGTCCACTTTTGGAATTTTACTGTCCACTTTCGATAAAATACTGTCCACTTTTTCATATTTACTGTCCACTTCCCTATTTTTACTGTCCACTCCCACTCTCCCATACCGCAGCTATCCCTCCAACCACACAAAAAAGAGGATTACCCACGTGGAGTCATCCTCTTTTAATCATGATACATAGCTTCTGCCTGGGCTTCTCGTTCTTTTACGAGTGCTTCGACTTCGGCTTTCATTCTTTTTTTATAAGCTGCCTTCGAAATGATAATGCTGATTTCGTATAACAGGATAAGCGGGAACGTAACCATTAAGTGAGACAGCAGCTCTGGCGGTGTAATCAATCCCGCTACTACTAAAATCCCGAAGTAGGCTACTTTTCGTATGCTCTTAAGGAAATCCGGCGTTACGATTCCGAGTCGAGTCAGAAACATGATCAAGACTGGAAACTGGAACAACAGGCCGAACGGCAGTGTGATGTTGAATAGGAATGAGAAGTATTCCTGAATTCCGTATTCGCCTTCTACACTAAGTGCCACGGCGACATTTCCCATAAAGCTCACAACGAACGGAAAAAGAATAAAGTACGAGAATGCGAGTCCCGTTAAGAAAAGCACGAATGCGATCGGGATGTACATGAGCGTTACTTTTCGTTCGTTCTCATAAAGCCCCGGGCTGATGAATGCCCAGAGTTGGTACAACACCACTGGTGCTGATAGGACGAGGCCGATGAAGAAGGCAAACGTCATGTACACGTTCAGTGGATCGGTTAGATGAAAAGCGTTCATCTGAATGTTCTTTGCAATTGGATCACTTTGCAGATATACAATCACGGGCTTGGCTAAGAAAAATCCAGCGATCAAGAATATGAAGAAGGCTAGGATCGCCCACATGATGCGCTTTCGTAATTCGCCAATGTGACCGTATAGCGACATATTTTTTTCAGAGGTCATAGACAAACATCCTTACTTCTTCAGTTGTTCGCTTTCCTTTTTGTCATCTTCTTCGTCCATCATGCCTTTTGTCGCATTCTTGAACTCGCGAAGCGTTTTACCTGCTGCTTTTCCTAGCTCAGGCAGCTTTTTCGGTCCAAACATAACAAGAGCTGCCAGTCCGATTACCGCGATACTTCCTGGTCCTAACATAACGATTACCTCCTTGTTTTAAGAATAGTTTTTCATAAAATAAACAAGCGATTGCAATTCAACAGCTAAATCGATGTGATGAACACGAATCTCGGGTGAGACGGTCAATCGGGCGGGTGTGAAGTTTAAGATGCCTGTTACACCTGCGCGCTCGAGTTGATCGGCGATCGATTGAGCGGCTCCTACTGGAACGGTGAGGATCGCAACATCGATACCGCGGTTCTTCAGTTCTTGCTCGATGTCTTCTGTGTGATAGATCGGTACTCCGGCAATTTCGCTGCCTATTTTAGCTTTGTCTACATCGAATGCGACTTCTATTTTGGTATTGTTATTTTTGGTGAAATTGTAATGTAAAAAGGCCGTGCCTAAGTTACCTACTCCGATTAACGCTACGGTTGTTGTCTCATCCTGGTTCAACGTTTTCGCGAAGAACGACAGCAGATAATTAACATTGTAGCCATAACCTTTTTTGCCTAATGCGCCAAAGTAGGAAAAATCTCTGCGGATTGTTGCAGAATCTACTTTAACGGCTTCGCTTAGTTCAGCAGAAGACACCCTTTGTTTACCGGAAGATGATAAGTTTTTCAAAAAACGATAATACAAGGGCAGCCGTTTTGCTGTTGCGTGTGGTATTTTTAACTGATCTTGATTCATATTTGGAGCCCTCCAAGTTTAGAAAGCTTATCTATTCCTATTGTATCATATTTTGTCAGGGCTTGAAGAACGTAGAAAGTCCCCATTCTTGCCTCCTGTTTTTGACTGGAGATATGTAGGTCCAATCACCATTCCTTTATCCGCTGCTTTACACATATCATAGACGGTTAACGCTGCTGCAGAAGCCGCTGTTAAGGCCTCCATCTCAACACCTGTGCTGCCCTTCGTTTTCACTTCAACTCGGATGTTTAATTTAAACATGTTGTCCGCTAATTCATCCCATGAAAAAGACAGATCAACGCCAGTCAGTGATAACGGGTGACACATCGGAATCCAGTCAGAGGTTTTTTTCGCAGCCATGATTCCAGCGATTTGCGCGACGGCTAGAACGTCCCCTTTTTTAAATCCGTTTTCTTTGATCTTAAGGAAGACTTCTTCAGAAACCGTTACCCCGCTTACCGCTACGGCTGTTCGGTGAGATGTTTCTTTTTCCGAAATATCAACCATGCGCGCACGGCCTTCTTCGTTAAAATGGGTAAACTCTGTCATAAAACCCCTCCTCATGATGAATATACACGAAACCGCTTTTATTGTCGTTAAGATTTTACTTGTAATTATTGCAAAATGTTGAACATTCCCTTTGTTGGCGCGAATCTCCAAACTACGCTAAACTACTAGTTAGACAGGGTTATATTGTTTATTTAAGGGCTGATTGTATAAAAGCATGTTTGTGTAAGTAGTTGTTCTCCGCTCCAGCCACTTCGCTTTCCGTGGGGCAGGCGGTGAGCCCCTTGCCGCTTTGCGCCATTAAGGTTCTCACCTGACCGCTTGTCCCACAGGAGTCTCGTGCCTTGCGCTCCAACCAACTTATCAAAGAAGTACTTTTTCAGCATTATTCAAAAGTAACAAACAAGTCAATTAAATAAATAAAACCACCCGTTTTTCATAGAGGTGAAATTACAATGATTATTTTACAAGTTCAGGACGTTACGAAGTCGTTTGGCGCGGACGTTATTTTATCGAATATAAAACTAGAGGTTCAAAAGGGTGAGCGGATCGCGCTTGTTGGGCGGAACGGTGCGGGTAAATCTACGCTGCTACGCGTGATTACTGGTGAGTATTCCTATGATTCTGGTCATATCATGATCCCGAAAGATGTAAAGACTGGTTATCTTGCACAAGATGCGGGGCTGGACTCTGATGAGTCGATTTGGAACGAGATGCTCTCGGTGTTTGAGGACCTTCGTAAAAAAGAGAAAAAGCTGCGTGATATGGAAGCGCGTATGGGCGATCCAGAAGTGATTGCGAATGAAGCGGAGTATGAGCGTCTCCTGAAGGATTATGATGCGCTACAGGTTACATTTAAAGACGAAGGCGGCTATCAGTATGAAGCAGAGATTCGTACGGTTCTTCATGGTTTTCAATTTGCCGATTTTGACCGCGATACGAAGATTAACACATTAAGTGGTGGGCAAAAAACGCGTCTCGCACTCGCAAAACTTTTATTAACTAAACCAGATCTACTCATTCTCGATGAGCCGACGAATCACTTAGACATTAAAACGCTAACGTGGCTCGAACAATATTTGCAGAGTTATCCCGGCGGCATCTTAATCGTCTCTCATGACCGGTATTTCCTCGATAAAATCGTAACGACCGTTTATGAGGTTTCTAGAAAACGTTCTTACCGTTTCACAGGTAACTATTCTAGCTATCTCGAGCAAAAAGCGGAGCGTTTCGCTCAAGAGATGAAAGAGTTTGAGAAGCAGCAAGAACAGGTTGCAAAGTTGGAAGATTTTATTCAACGCAACATCGTGCGTGCTTCGACCACGAAACGTGCACAGAGTCGTCGCAAACAGTTAGAGAAGATGGAATTGAAAGAGCGTCCCGCTGGCGCAGAAAAGTCTGCTAGTTTTTCTTTTGAGATTGAAAGACAAAGTGGGAACGATGTGCTGAAACTTGAGAACGTGAGCACAGGATATGAAGATAGTGAACCGTTATTTAAGAATGTATCGGTAGCGGTTAACCGCCAGGACAGCGTCGCGATCGTTGGACCGAACGGAATCGGCAAATCGACTTTATTAAAAGTGATACGTAAGCAGCTGCCGCTCATATCGGGCGATATACGTTACGGCAGTGGACTCATGATCTCTCACTATGATCAGGAACAAGCAGACCTTCATTCACGCAAGACTCTTCTAAACGAGCTATGGGATGATTATCCGGAAAAGACGGAAAAAGAGATCCGCTCGATCCTCGGACAGTTTCTGTTTAGCGGTGACGATGTGTTGAAGCTTGTAACCGAGCTGAGCGGTGGTCAGAAGGCTCGACTTGCTCTGGCGAAGCTTATGATGGAAAAAGGTAACCTTCTTCTGCTGGACGAGCCGACGAACCATCTGGATCTTGACAGCAAAGAGATTCTTGAACAAGCTCTGATCCACTATCCTGGCACGATTCTTTTCGTATCGCATGACCGTTATTTCATCAACCGTATCGCCACGAAAGTCGTTGAACTCGCACCAACAGGCATGACTGAGTATTTAGGTGACTACGATTATTACACAGAAAAGAAAAATGAGATGAAAGCACGTGAAGAAATCGCTGCGCGCCAGAAAGCGGAGAACGCGGTTAACACTCCTTCTTCAAACCAAGGAAACGGTGCGAAGAACTCGATCGATAAAGAAGCGAAGAAGCTCGACCGTAAAAGGCAGCGTCGTATCGAGGAGATTGAGGGTCTGCTTGAAGGACTCGAAACGAAAATCACTTCGGCCGAAGCTGAACTTTGTAAACCTGAAGTCTTTCAGGATTATGAAAAGACGCAAGAATTCCAATCTCAGCTTGATGCTTTGAATGAAGAGATGGAAACGTTGATGGAAGAATGGGAAGAACTACAGAATGCTTAAGTTGAAAGCTGTTATCCTTACTTTTTGTAGGGATGTCAGCTTTTTTGTTTTACTTTTGCACTTCTCCACACATCATTTCATTCGCTGCGCACGTTTCGACATCAATTACGCACTTCTTCCCCAACGTTACACACAAGTATCTTCATTACACCCAGTGAAATTTCCGAATAATCATTCTTATCCACAGATTAACCTGTGGATTTTGCACTTTTTGACGACTTATCCACTTTATCCACACGAACATGTGTATACATGATGTGAATTGTGTATAATACAAACCCTTTATTTCAAATGTTTCAAAACCATTGTCCACATTATCCACAAACCTGTGTATAACTTTCCCACAAAAATGAAGGGTTTTTGTGTCGAATTACGTCGATATCAAAAAAAGCTCTTCTCCGTATAAAAGGAAAAGAGCTTTTAATTTATTGCGCTTCTAAATCTAACCCTGGTACACCGTTTAATGCCATATCTCCACGCGTTCCTTTTTGGTACGCCACACTTCCTGCAGCTCCAATCATGGCTGCATTATCTGTGCATAAGTGGAGAGGAGGAATAACGAGGTCATACTTTGTTCCATTAAAACGGTTTTCTAACATATGACGAAGTCCTTTGTTCGCCGCTACTCCTCCGGCTAAAAGGACTTGCTTTACGTTATACTGCTCTGCGGCACGGTATGTTTTTTCCACAAGTACATCCACAACACTTGCTTGGAAACTCGCTGCTAGATCTTCTGGCTTAATCACTTCTCCCCGCTGTGTTGCATTATGAACCGTGTTAATCACGGCAGATTTCAAGCCGCTGAAGCTGAAATCAAGCGAGTTAGGCTCTAGCCAAGCGCGAGGCAGGTCGATATTTGCTTCTCCCTCTTGTGCTAGCTTATCAATATGAGGGCCGCCTGGGTATGGCATGTTAAGCGTTCGCGCGACTTTATCGTACGCTTCCCCAGCTGCATCATCTCTTGTTTCACCGATCACTTTAAACGTGCCGTGCTCCTCCATCAGAACAAGCTCTGTATGCCCGCCTGAGACGATAAGAGACAAAAGTGGAAACGTCATTTCTTTTACAAGTCGGTTTGCGTAAATGTGTCCTGCGATATGATGCACAGGAACGAGCGGTAGGCTGTGTGCAAAGGCAAATGCTTTCGCTGCATTAACTCCGATTAATAATGCTCCGACGAGACCAGGGCCTTCTGTTACAGCAACCGCCGTGAGATCTCCTGGCTCTAACCCCGCTTGATTCAATGCTTCTTCTATGACGACTGTAATCTCTTCAACATGATGGCGTGACGCCACCTCAGGGACAACTCCGCCAAAACGCTTATGACTCTCAATCTGTGACGCGACAACGTTTGCCAGCAGTTCTGTACCGTTCTTCACAATCGCAACTGCTGTCTCATCACAGCTTGTTTCTATCGCTAATATCAATTCATCTTTTATCATAATTCCACCCACATTACTAAAGCATCTTCACCATTATCGCTATAATAGTTTTTCCGGATACCGCCTGCTTCAAATCCTAGTTTTTTATATAAATTCTGTGCAACATGATTACTTACGCGTGCCTCTAGCGTCATCGATACAGCGCCGTGCATCTTCGCGAGTTTGATCGCTTCTCTCATGAGCATCTCCCCTAGCTTTCTTCCTCTATAAGAAGGAAGGATCGCGATGTTCGTAACATGTGCCTCGTCCATAACGAGCCAGATGCCGCAATAACCGACCGGCTGAAAGGAATCTTCGATGACGAGGTAATGAGCGAATTGGTTCTCAACGATTTCTCTATAAAAAGCTTCTCTTGACCATGGAACAGCAAACGACGCTTGCTCGATCCCGAGGATATCATCTATATCGCTTACTTTTGCCAGTCTGAATGTATAAGGCTCTCCCATCAGATCTACCCTACTTCCCCTGTGACTTCAGCCAGTTCACTTCTGCTTCTGCCAACTGAAGATAGCTTGGTGTAAACGAATGGATATCAACCGGTTCGCTTGTCATACCGATACGCCCGAGTTCGCTTGGACGCGGATTGTGATCAGATACTTGTCCAAAAACAGCTTGGTCTCCTAACACGTTCTGAATCGTCTCTTGGTGCAGAGGCAAATCGCTGCCTACAAATAATATCTTTTTATCTAGCGTTTGAAGTTTTTCCAACCAATCTTTTAATAAGATGATTTGGTCTTCCCAGAGATTTTGATACTCTCCTGATTCATTTCTTCCGTAAAGCCCCGTAAATAGCTGTGTGCGGCGCGCATCGAACAACGGAACGGTATAGCCCTCAAAGTATTTCCCGCTCTGAGCAAGTACTTCCAAGCTCGAGATCCCAACGAGTTCTTTTTTTAGCGTCCACGCAAGTGTCTTTGCGATCGTTACACCGATTCTGACACCTGTGTATGATCCTGGGCCTTTGGCAACCACGATTCGATCAAGCTCTGCAGGCTTTACCCCGGTCTCTTTTAATACTTCTTCAATCGCAGGCATCACTCGTATAGAATGATTCTTTTTTAAGTTTGTAATATACTCACCGAGCACTTTTCCTTCATCCAATACTGAGATCCCCATCACAAGATTGGATGTATCTATTGCAAGAACTTTCATTACATAATCTCCTTAACGCGTTCTTCGTATCTGCTTCCGATAGGTTTTAATTGAATCTCCCGCTTATCGTCGCCTTTATGTGAGATAACGAGTTCAAGTCTTTCCTCTGGTAAATAGTCTTCAATAAATACGGCCCACTCGACCACACAGACGCCATCACCTGAAAAGTACTCTTCAAATCCTAGATCTTCGTCAGAGTCTTCTAACCGGTACACGTCCATATGATAAAGCGGTAATCGACCACTATATTCTTTAATGATGGTAAAAGTAGGAGAGTTCACTGTACGGGTCACTCCGAGCCCTTTTGCGAGCCCTTTTGTAAAAGTCGTCTTTCCAGCTCCAAGATCTCCAGCCAGTGTGAGTACATCTCCTTTTTGAAGAATAGAGCCCAGCTTTTCGGCAAAAGACATCGTTTCTTCCGCTGACTTTGTTTCGTATTGATAAGTACTCATGACTTCCCCTTACCTTTCCCTAAAATGATTAAATCCTTTTTTCGTGAGAACTTCAGGCTTCTCGTCCTGTTTGTGAAGATAGACCTCAGCCTTACCAGCTTCTCCAACTTTACCGATTTCATAAAGCGGCAGCTTGTGTTGTTTGAATGTATCTGACAGCACCTTAAAATCTTCTTCTGACGCCGTCCCAACCAGCACATAGTCCTCTCCACCGAACAACTGATGGTTAAGCACGTCAGCCTCTGGTAAATCTCTTAAGGACTCACTAACAGGCAGACTGTTTCTTTCTATATGAATGGAAACGTTACTTGCTTCAGCGATCTCATTCAATTCGCTCGCCGCTCCGTCACTGACATCGTTCAAGGATATTCGAAAACCGCTTCCTGCGAGAATTCTTCCTTGCTGGATATGAGGAATGGGCATCTGATGCTGACTTATCCATTTTTCTTCGTTTGCCGTGAAAACAGCATGTCTTGTTTTTTCTAGCAAAACAGAGAGCCCTGCTGCTGATTCTCCCGTTGTTCCTGTTAAAAATACGGAGTCTCCAGGTTTAGCGTTACTTCTTAATAAAGATCTTCCTTTTTCTACTTTTCCAATAACCGTCACGGATAATACTAACGGCCCTTTTGTAGAAACGGTATCGCCGCCCATAAGATCTATTTTGTATTCCGTTGCGAGTTCGCCCATGCCTCGATAGATCTCTTGCAGTTCATCCTCCGACCATTCAGGTGGAATCGCGATCGAGACGAGATAGAACTGAGGAATACCACCCATCGCCGCAATATCACTGACGTTCACAGCAAGTGCTTTAAATCCCGTTTGATAAGGAGATAAGGTATTCTTCGTAAAATGAACGCCTTCTACCATGGTATCCACACAAACGATTTGATCCATCTCTTCGTTTACCGACCAAAGAGCAGCGTCATCACCAATGCCTTGAACCACCTCTTTTTGAAAAAAGTGCCGAGGCGTGATGCTGTTAATCCATTCAAATTCATCTCTAATCATGGATGTGCTCCTCTCTGGTCTTTATTTTAGTTTGTTTTCTAAATAGATAATTGCTGTTAGCTTTTTTCAAAAAGACTTCAATGATTAAGTTGATTGGAGTGCAAGGTGCGAGACTCCTGTGGGACAGGTGGGCAGGTGAGACACTTAAATGTGAAACATTAGGAATGTGGCTCACCGCCTGCCCCGCGGAAAGCGAAGCACCTGGAGCGGAAATCAACAGCTCAAAAAAAACAGCTAAGAATAAACTTAAAGACAATTCAAATTATAAAAAAGCCTTAGGATTATAATAAAAACTCCTAAGGTGACAGTTGTATATTAGTTTAACTTACTTTTAGACATAAAAAAACACGAAACCTTGTTTCGTTTTTAAAAGTGGCGGACCCGACCGGGGTCGAACCGGCGATCTCCTGCGTGACAGGCAGGCATGTTAACCACTACACCACGGGTCCAGCTTGTATGTAATTGATGATGTAGTTCATGAAATTAAAATTGGTTGCACCCAATGGGCACTTCCGATATTTCATGGCTAGACGTTTACTCGACGTAGTTCATGAAATTTAATTGGTTGCGGGGACAGGATTTGAACCTGCGACCTTCGGGTTATGAGCCCGACGAGCTACCAGACTGCTCCACCCCGCGACGTTATAAAATATTGTTTTTTCTGGTTTAGATAACAACTTGTTTCGGACATTTATTAATATATCACGTTTATTAGTATGATGCAAGTGTTTTAAAAATATTAGGCACAAGAAATTTTATTTATTTCCTGTGCCCTCTATTTTATGCCACTTTATCGGTATTTTCAGGGCGCTTGTTGAACCCCTTTAAATAGTAGATCGCTGTTAGTAAGATCAACCAACATGGCCCTACGATCAAGGCGATACGTGTATCTGGGAAGTATGCCATGAGTCCTACAACAAAGATTAGAATAGCTAATGCGATATATGAACCATACGGAAAGAATGGCACTTTAAATTTCAGTGTTTTCTTTTCTTCTTCACTTAAGCTTCTGCGGAACTTAAGCTGTGACAGAAGTATAATCGACCATGTCCATATCGCTCCGAATGTTGAGATACTTGTTACCCATACGAAAACTTTTTCAGGAACAAGATAGTTTAACACTACTCCAATAAGAAGTGCTCCAGCTGAAACTAATACAGCTACAGAAGGTACACCCGTCTTACTTACTTTATGAAGTTTAGCCGGTGCTTGTTTTTGTTCAGCCAGGTTGAAAAGCATACGTCCTGTACTGAAAATTCCACTGTTACAGCTTGATAATGCCGCAGTTAGAACGACAAAGTTAATGATACCAGCAGCTTGTCCGATACCGATTTTTTCAAATGTAAGAACGAACGGACTTCCTTGCGTTCCGATTTGATCCCACGGATAGATGGACATGATAACGAATAATGCCCCTACGTAGAAAATTAGGATACGCCAGAATACAGAGTTTACAGCTCTTGCTAAAGATTTTTCAGGATTCTTTACCTCTCCTGCTGTAACACCGATCATCTCAATTCCTAAGAATGCAAACATAACCATCTGCATAGACATGAGGATTCCCTGTATGCCGTTTGGTGCGAAACCGCCATTTTCCCAAAGGTTACTGATTCCTGTTGCCACTCCACCGTTACCAAAACCAAATAGTATCATGCCTAAACCAGTTATAATCATCAATACGATAGCAACGATTTTGATAAGTGCAAACCAGAATTCAAACTCTCCATATGCTTTGATCGCAAGCAAGTTGATGCTCGCCATTATCACAAGTGCTGATAGTGCCCAAATCCAGACAGGTACATCTGGGTACCACATCTTCATATAAATACCTACAGCTGTAATCTCAGCCATACATGTAACGATCCATAAGAACCAGTAGTTCCAGCCTGTTAAATAACCGGCTAGTGGTCCAATATAGTTTTTAGCATAACGGCTGAAAGATCCGGCAACAGGTTGATGAATGGCCATCTCACCTAACGCTCTCATAATGATGAACATTACAGATCCGCCTAATGCATATGCTAATAAAATTGCTGGCCCCGCCATTTCAATTGCTGAAGCTGACCCTAAAAATAAGCCCACTCCAATAGCGGCCCCGAGTGACATAAGTGTGATATGTCGTTCTTCGAGCCCACGATGTAATTCTTGTTTTGGCTTCATTTTTATGCCTCCCTTGATGTATATGATGAAGCGCTTTCACTCAGGTATCATAACACATTTCGACAAAAAGAAACAATTCGTTTTTATTACAGTAAAAAGCCCAAAAGCCCTATTGTAACAGGGCTTTTTTGGAAGCTTCTTTAAATACAGCAACGATATCCTCAATATTTTCAATACCCACAGAAATTCGGATCACATTCTTATTAATCCCCAATTTTTCGCATGTCTCAGCTGGTAGTGAACGGTGAGAAGTTCCGAGTGGATATGAGACCGTCGTCTCTACACCAGCAAGCGTTGGAACGATGTGTACCCAATCCAATGATTTAAAGAAAGTATGCACGTTGCTTTTCTCGTCGAGTTCAATCGTAACAATTGATGAATTTCCGTTTTCACTCACGTATTCTGGATAGTAGACGGTTTTAATTCCATCAGTCAGTTTAAGCTGGTTCGCTAATTCTGTGGCGTTAGATATATGACGCTCCATACGCACGCTTAATGTTTTTAAGCCGCGAGAAGCTAACCACGCATCAAACGGTCCTAAATTACAGCCAAGGTGAATCATTTTTGCTTGAGCCTTTGCGATTAACTCCTCTCTACCTACTACTACACCTGCTGTCACGTCGCTATGGCCGTTTAAATATTTCGTCGCACTATGAACAACGAGATCGACACCTTTCGTGTACGGCTGAAGTGCATAAGGTGTAGCGAAAGTATTATCGATCATCGTCTTAAGATTATGTTCTTTTGCAAGGGCAACAAGTCCCTCTAGATCCTCTACACGCAATAAAGGATTCGTTATGGATTCTGAATAAATGAGCTTTGTATTGTTGCGGATATTTCTTTTAACCTCATTTAGGTCCTTGAATGAAACGAATGTGGTTTCGATTCCAAAGCTTTTGAGGTCATCAGAAAGAAGCTGGTAGGTTCCGCCGTATAAATCATCACAAGCTAGAATATGGTCACCGACTTGTACGACTGCTAAGATACCCACTAGAATGGCTGACATACCCGATGAAGTTACAACACCAGCAGGAGCTTGTTCAAGGTTTGCCACACCACTCGCAAAATCGTTCTGATTCGGGTTGTTCATACGTGTATATAAATAATCATTCTTTCCTCTAAAATAATCCTCTAAGTCATCTAGATCGTTAAAAGAAAAAGCTGACGTCTGATAGATCGGATTGATCTTGCTTACTGACTTCACACTATTATGACCACTTGCATGCACGCTGGATGTATCAAAATGAACATTCTTCATGATATATGGCCTCCCCATTGTTTTTTTATCTTTTAGTTTAGCATAAAACTGCTTGGAGATATGGGGTTAGGGTTTGTTTGTTTTTTGGTGTGTGTAGAGTAAATTTGGTTAGGTGCTTTTGATGTCTGTTAGTTAGTGACTATCGTCGTTTTAAGTTTTAGCTATTCGCTGTCGTTGTCGAAAATTCGATAAAAATTTTTATCCGTGAAATTATGTGGTTTATCCGTGAATATATGAAGGATGACCGTGAATAAAATCACGATTACCGTGAAATTATGTGGCTTTGGGTTGATGAGGAGATCTCATTTGGGGCTTCTGAGGGAAGATCAGGGCCGTTTGGATGAGTTTTTGGCTTCAAAGAGGGTTAATGCAGCTGCTAGTGTTGCTTTTGATTGGACTTTTGGAGCTTTTGGTGAAGAATATCGCGTGTTGGAAGATGGCTGTAGCCATATTCTTCCTATTTTGAGAGGTGTAGGTGAGTTTCGCGGCTGAAACTGATCTTCAAAACATACGGAGTGGGGTATTTCCCTCGTCTAATTAAGTCGGAATGCACAAAATTAAGTCAAAATGAGAGTAATTAAGTCGAAACGAGCCTCAATTAAGTCGAAAATCAAAAATAAAGGCATTTCGCTAAATCTCGACAACCGCTCTCTGCCCAAACCAAGCTCTATACGCCCGAGCCTTCCTCCCCCACATCCATAATAGAAAGTTTGGCAGCCGCCAAACCACCTAATTTCTTTTTTAAAACACAAAAAAAGAAGATGGATTCTCATCCATCTTCCTCATTGCCTAGCA
>NZ_JACZDT010000008.1:0-79123 GCF_015903855.1 Fictibacillus sp. 18YEL24 | reverse complement strand
AAAATGCATAACGTTTGGAAACGTCGTATCTAGTTTTGAGAGAACATCTCTCAATATAATTTGGTTCAGTGATGATGGCAAAGAGGTCACACCCGTTCCCATACCGAACACGGAAGTTAAGCTCTTTAGCGCCGATGGTAGTTGGGGGTTTCCCCCTGTTAGAGTAGGACGTCGCTGAGCCAATACATATTCCACAGTAGCTCAGTGGTAGAGCTATCGGCTGTTAACCGATCGGTCGTAGGTTCGAGTCCTACCTGTGGAGCCATATTGGAGAGCTGTCCGAGAGGTCGAAGGAGCACGATTGGAAATCGTGTATACGGTCAACCCCGTATCAAGGGTTCGAATCCCTTGCTCTCCGCCAGATACATACTCTCTAAGCTCAAAAATCTGGCCCGTTGGTCAAGCGGTTAAGACACCGCCCTTTCACGGCGGTAACACGGGTTCGAATCCCGTACGGGTCACCACTTATACATAACAATTTTAAATATGGAGGATTAGCTCAGCTGGGAGAGCACCTGCCTTACAAGCAGGGGGTCGGCGGTTCGAACCCGTCATCCTCCACCATAAACTTTTATATCATATATATCATCGCGGGGTGGAGCAGTCTGGTAGCTCGTCGGGCTCATAACCCGAAGGTCGCAGGTTCAAATCCTGTCCCCGCAACCAATTTTATTTCATGGGCAACGTCGAGATTACTTCTTGACCATGAAATATAAGTAGTGCCCATAGGGTGCAACCAATTATGGACTCGTGGTGTAGTGGTTAACATGCCTGCCTGTCACGCAGGAGATCGCCGGTTCGACCCCGGTCGGGTCCGCCATTTTTATTTAAACGGTGGCTTTACAACACCAAGAATTTTTTCTTGGCTCGATAGCTCAGTCGGTAGAGCAGAGGACTGAAAATCCTCGTGTCGGCGGTTCGATTCCGTCTCGAGCCACCATTTTTTTTGCCGGTTTAGCTCAATTGGTAGAGCAACTGACTTGTAATCAGTAGGTTGGGGGTTCAAGTCCTCTAGCCGGCACCAGTTTTTTCTTCCTGAATTGGAACAAAAAACTTATTGAAAAACAGGGTAATTATGTTTTATAATAAAACCTGTCTTCATTCGTGGAGGGGTAGCGAAGTGGCTAAACGCGGCGGACTGTAAATCCGCTCCCTCCGGGTTCGGCGGTTCGAATCCGTCCCCCTCCACCATCTTTTATTCCTTATATAGGGGCATAGTTTAAAGGTAGAACGAAGGTCTCCAAAACCTTTGGTGTGGGTTCGATTCCTACTGCCCCTGCCAATTTTAATACTGTGGCGGTCGTGGCGAAGTGGTTAACGCATCGGATTGTGGTTCCGACATTCGGGGGTTCGATTCCCCTCGTCCGCCCCATTTAAATTTTGGGCTATAGCCAAGCGGTAAGGCATCGCACTTTGACTGCGACATGCGTTGGTTCGAATCCAGCTAGCCCAGCCATTTTTATTTTTATAACATAAGATGATTTTAACAACATATTATAAGTTAATTAAATGTTTGCGGAAGTAGTTCAGTGGTAGAATACAACCTTGCCAAGGTTGGGGTCGCGGGTTCGAATCCCGTCTTCCGCTCCATTTTTTATATTCTGGCGGCATAGCCAAGTGGTAAGGCACGGGTCTGCAAAACCCTTATCCCCCGGTTCGAATCCGGGTGCCGCCTCCATAAATTCCAATTCAAAAAGATTCAAATGCCGGTGTGGCGGAATTGGCAGACGCGCACGACTCAAAATCGTGTTCCTTCTGGAGTGTCGGTTCGACCCCGACCACCGGTACCATTTTACTTAACTTAACATTTAAACTTAAAACTTCTCACCTTTGTGGGGAGTTTTTTTATTTGCTTTGAACTTTATACTTATTCATATTCAGGTTACGAAAGGGTACTGACTCATGGGAGATTTCTTCACTAAAATGAAAAATGATCTAGGCATCACTTTAAATGATGTTCAAAAGAAAGCAGTTGTGAAGACAGAAGGGCCGCTTCTATTACTAGCTTCACCTGGTTCTGGGAAAACGACCACGATCATTCTAAGAATCGGTTACTTGATAATGGAAAAAGGGATTCATCCGTCTCGGATTAAGGCTGTTACCTTTAGTAAGGCATCAGCTAATGACATGAAAGAGCGTTTCACAAGATTTTATCCTGAACTACCTGCCGTGGATTTTTCGACCATTCATAGCTTTGCTTTTGAGGTAGTCAGGAATCATTATAGAAAGTTGGGAATTCCTTTTACCATCATAGAAGGTGAACACGATTCAGATGAAAAAGCAGGATCGGCAGGAAACTTTCAATACAACAAAAAACTTTTGTTGAGGCATTTATTTAAGTCTATTGTTGGCGAGAACATAACCGAAGATCAAATGGATGAGCTCACGACCTATATCAGTTACATTAAGAATAAGATGATACCCCTCGAACGGTGGTCAGAAGTTTCCTGTGACATTCCGCAGGCTGAAGAGATATTTAAACAATATGAGGAACTCAAACGATCTGATTCGCATCATGTATTGTTAGACTTTGATGATATGCTCACGATCGGAAATGATGTATTAGAAAAGGATGCACAGGTGTTATGTCATTATCAAAACAGATACGATTACTTTTTAACAGATGAAAGTCAAGATACATCGCTAGTGCAGCATTCCATTATAGAAAAAATGGTATCTACTCATAGGAATTTATGTGTTGTGGCAGATGATGACCAATCAATCTATAGCTGGAGAGGTGCTGAGCCTTCCTATTTACTTAAATTTAAGGAAAAGTATAGTGATGCTTCTATTTTGTTTATGGAGCAGAACTATCGCTCATCTGAGGATATTGTTAACGTTGCTAATTCGTTTATTAAAAGAAATAAAAACCGATATGAAAAAAATATGTTCACTCAAAATCCTTCGCATCAACCGATTGAAGTGAAACATCTCGTGAATTTTAAGGAACAATCAAAATACTTGGTGCAAGAATTGAATGATGCCGTTCATCTAAAAGAAGTCGCCATCTTATATCGCAATAATTCGTCATCCATTGGTTTGATGAATGATTTTGATCGTGCTGGAATTCCTTTTTATATGAAAGATGCTGATAATCGTTTCTTTTCACATTGGGTAGTTCAAGATATATTGAATTTTATGCGTATGGCCTTTACCGATAAGAGACCAGACATTCTAGAAAAAATTCATTTGAAATTTAACGGGTATATTACGAAGCAACAGATGCAAGCTTTAAAACAATTGAACAATAATGATTCTGTGTTTGATAATCTGCTAAAACATGTGAAATTACAGGAGTATCAAGTTAAACTTCTGAAGACTAGTAAAGAGACGTTCAAAGAAATGAAAGATATGAAGCCTCTTCAAGCCATACGGGTGATCAGAGATGGTTTAGGCTACGATAAGGCCATAGAAAAGATCAGTAAGAGCCTTGGTTTTCGAATGGATTATTTAGTGGGCATCTTAAACACACTCGAAGAAATAGCAACAGATCTTAAAAGCCTTGAGGAGTTTGCAAAACGATTAAAGCATCTTGAAGTTGTTTTGAAGACAGCAAAAAAGAAGAAGGGGCATGAAGCCATAACACTTTCTACCTTTCATAGTGCCAAAGGGCTCGAATTTGAGAGGGTATATATGATTGATGTAGTGGATGGAATCATACCATCTAAAGAAGATCGTACAGATCATTCATTGTTAGAAGAAGCAGCTCGTTTATTTTATGTAGGGATGACGCGTGCCAAGAGACAATTAACCCTAGTGACGTATCCTTATCGAGATGGGAAAAAAGTCGAGGAATCTGTGTTTGTTTCGGATGTCAAAAATATATTAGATCCGACAAGAATGATGAAATCTGAACCAGCAGTAAACAAGAATGTAAAGAAGATAAATGGAGTTCCTTACAATCCGAATAGCATCAAAAAGGAAGAAGAACTACATGTTGGTCTAGCTGTTACTCATCGTGTGTTTGGAACAGGAGAAATTATTGAGATCAGCGGAGAATTTATTACTTTAAAATTTCAATCAAAGGAAAAGAAATTATCAGTCAGCGCCTGTTTAGAGATGGGACTATTGGAGCCTTTGGTAAAAGCGTGATTCACAATTCGAAACCCAATCCTATATTATAACAGGACTTACTACCTTATTATTATTTAATATTTTACAATTTTCTGATAAATAAGAAGGATTTATTCTTGTCTCTTCCGAATAATACATTCTAGTAGAAGTGAATACCTATTCATTTTTACAGAATGTATTTATTTTTGGGGAGAACGGGGGTAAAGGGATGAACGCTTTTCGTTTGTTTATGGCAGAGATGGCGAAGTTGGCAGGTAAAAAGGGTCTGCTGATCTCAGTCATTGCCGCGTTGCTCGTACCGGTCGTCTATGGTGGTATACTTCTATCACCAAAATGGGGACCGTATGACAACTTGTCGAACTTGCCTGTTGCGGTAGTCAACAAGGACAAGGGTGCATTATCGGACGATGAACCGATCAATGTAGGAAAGGATCTGGTCGCAGACTTAAAGAAAGGAAAAGATCTCGGTTGGGAATTTGTAAGTGCTGAGGAAGCCAAAGAAGGCCTCGATAGTCTGAAATATTACATGGTTATCGAGATTCCGGAGGATTTCTCACAAAGGGTAACGACCGTTTTAAGTGATAATCCAGAGAAACTTCAACTTACGTATATTCAAAACGAAGGATTAAACTTCATGGCAGCTCAAGTGACAAGAAGTGCGACCGAAAAGCTAAGAGAAAAACTAGGGGATAAGATTACAGAGAAGTATGCGAACAATATGTTTGCCAGCCTCGGTGATGTATCAGAAGGATTTCAATCAGCTGCAGATGGATCTGCAAAATTAAATACGGGGATGACCGATCTTCGTGATGGAACAAACACACTTTTGCAATCGCTTACAAATAAAGCTGCTGACATTTCAAAGCTAGCGAGTGGGGCAAAAGAACTTCAAAATGGTGTCGGACAAATGGCAAGTTCTCTTTCAGCAAAACAGCCGGATATTAGTAAACTAGCTAACGGTTCATCGCAACTAAGTGCTGGTACGAAAGAACTGCTTTCGTCCCTTCAATCTAAATCAGGTGATATTTCGAAGCTCGCGGCAGGCTCAGCTGCAGCGAATGAAGGAACAGGACTTTTATTACAAAATTTAAAAGATAAACAATTAGGAGTTAAAGATTTAGCGGCAGGTGCGAGACAACTTGGAGACAGCATACCGCAACTAAAAGCAGGAACAACTGGAATCTTAACAGGACTAAAAGGTGTTCAAAGTGCGATAAAGAATGAAATCGCTCCTGGAACACAGCAGATCTCTCAAGGCGTTGCTCAAGTGGCAGATGAGTCTGCAAACCTAGGTAAGGGGCTGCAAGTGTTATCAAGTGACCTAAAGGCATACTTAGAGCAACACCCTGAACTATCCAAGGATCCTGCTTTTATGAAGATTTATGGTACGAGCCAAGCTATCACGACAGCTGCAACTGATCCTGCAAAAGCTCAAAAGCTACAGGCACTAAGTCAGGGTGCTGCAAAAATCGCGGGAGCTTTTACCGCAAATGCTGAGCCTAATCCAAAGTCTGTCGCTGATGGGGTAAACCAGCTAGTTGCTGGCCAAACGTCAGTGGATAACGGTGTTGCTACATTAAGCCAAAAGGTACCTTTGCTTCAACAAGGGACCGCGTCTATTGAGAATGGCTGGAACACGATGGTAGGTAAGGTAGGAGAGCTGCATGCAGGAACATCTCAGATTGCTGCAGGAAACCAATCGGTCAATACGGGTTGGACATCTCTTACGAATGGAGCATCACAGCTTAATGATGGGGCAACTCAAGTATCGGCGGGTAACTCTTCAGTCGAAAAAGGCTGGCGTGATCTCACTTCAGGAGCGACAAAAATCAATGCTGGTATGTCACAGGTTAGTGATGGAAACGCAACAGTTGAAAAAGGCTGGGGCGACTTAATGGAAGGTGTTACAAAATTAAATGACGGTGCAGGAAAACTAAATGACGGAAGTAACGAGTTATCATCAGGTCTAAAAGATGGCGCAGAAAAAACAGGAGCGATTAAAGCGGCCAATGATAAGAATCTAAGCATGTTTTCTTCCCCTGTTGAGTTGAAGAGTGAAACGGTAAATAAATATCCACTCTATCGTGATTCAACAGCTCCTTATGTTCTTTCACTAGCGTTGTTTGTCGGAATTTTAATCATGTCGATGTTCATCAACTTTAAGAAGCCAGAAGGAATTTCAGCTTTCTCTTGGTTCGGTGCTAAATTTATGAACCTAGGTGCATTGGCTGTAGTACAGTCATTACTTCTTTCGACGGTTGTTCTACTTACATTAAATGTAAAAACTGAAAACCCTCTAGGTTTTATAGCTTTTGCAGTTTTTGTTAGTTTGGTATTCACAGGAATCGTCTTATTGTTCGCGTCGTTAGGAAACATCGGACGATTCATCGCGTTCGCTTTAGTGATCCTACAGCTTTCTACGACAGGTGCAAATCTGCCGATCGATATGCTGCCAGAGAATTTGCGTGCGCTAAGTGAGTTCTTGCCTTTCACGTATTCCATCGCTGGATTTAAGGCATTAATCTCATTGGGTAGTACGAGCTCTGCATTCTCCAATATGGGAATATTGTTCATCTATCTAATAAGTTTTAGTTTATTGTCGATCGCAGTCTATCTGTTTGCAAAGCCAAAAAGCGAACCGAAGAATCTAGATTTAGCTGGCTGATAATAATTTCATAGTGTTATAAAAAGTTCCTGGCACACTTATGCCGGGAACTTTTTTTGAATCTTCTTCTTGTACACTGAATATGTAGGTGTAAAGGAGGTTATTTCTCTGATGTATAGAGACCGGCGTGCCACAGTCTGTCTGATTTTAATTACTGTCTCCTTCGTTTCAATCCTCTTCATTTCTGCTGATATTTTTCACTATATGCACATGATTAATGGGCTGATGATTAGGCTGTTTCAATCTTTTCGACTGTTATTGGTCATGATCATTCTTTTTATATTTTCTATCCTTGTATTATTTCGATATTTATAGATAGGATAATATGCCCCTTTTTAAGGGGTTTTTATTTTGGTGGAAAAAGCATATTGTTTTTTCAGGAAAATAAAATAGTTCAAAAGACGTACATATACCATCATAAGGGGGAGTTTTTATGAAGTGGGAGTTATCGATGTTTAAGAAAAAGTGGATTTACTTAAGCTTAATCGCGCTAGTATTAGTGGCGATTAGCGCTTTATCGGCACATGCAATAGGCTACAACAAAGCTTCAGTACTTCTTAAAGATAAAAAGGTTGTGGCAGAGGAAATTGATGGTGAGATTAACGAATGGAAGAAAGAGTTAGAAAGTATAGAAGAAAACGTTGAAGCGATGGAGGAAGAGGAAAGCAGTAAACAAGCTGAATTGGATGGGCTTCAAATACAGGTTGATGAAGCTTCGGAAATGATCAACCAAAAAGATGCGATTCAAAAAGAAGTGGATGAGTTAAGTACTCAAGTAAATGCAAAGAAAGATGAATTAAAAAAACTTAGCGGTGAGATCGCAAATAAACAAAATACGCTTGATACATTAAATAAAGGAATACTAATTAAGAAAAAAGAGCCGCGAACACTAGTGGCCGGCGTATTTATAGCGGGGAAAGATATTGCTCCAGGAAGATATAAGGTAGAGCCTGTGAACGGATTTGGAAATTACTTTGTAAACGGAGGCAGTAAAGTCAATATCATATTAGGAAGAGGGGATGACCTTTTCCTTCCTGAATACGTATTTGAATTGGATGAAGGTGACGAGATTGAAGCAACATTATCCGTAAAATATACGTTAGTAGAATAAAAGTTGAAGTTGGTAGCAAAATTTTAAAAAATGTTTCAAGAACTTGTCATAAATGTCCTACTTGCTGCTTATATATAGAACAAGTTAGTTGTAGGTTTTAATGCAGGGCTTCGTTGATCCAATGAAGCCCTGCATTTTTTTGTTTATTAATGGTGTGAATAAGGAATACGGCCGATTTGAGCAATAATACGGCGAGATTCAAAGATAATACAGCGAGATTTTCCATTAATACGGCGAGTTTTCATCGTATATCGGCGAGTCGATAAATTCCAACACGAATGGAATGTATCCAAAAGCACCAAAGATAATAAATTGAGCCCCTCACCGTAATACGTTCGTTACAGGATACTGATCTCAGCACTCCCACCATTCACTTGAGTAAACATCTTAGCCATAGATTCCAAGAGTTCTTGAGCTTCACCCTTATCCATAGATGGCTGCAGATACACGATATGCAGTGCATTCTTAACACTCTCATCTACCATCGTGCGCTTAGAGTCAACGATTGGGCTGCCAAAGGCACCAACCTCGTCTCTAGACAGCAATTTGCCTTCCATATTCATCTCACGTCCGTTTAATCCTTCATATGTATCTTCAGCGCTACCAAGATCAATCTCAACATCACCTTCAATCCCATCAAGGTTATAAAGACCGATCGGAATTGCAAATCGAATAGAGAAGAAGTTGTTTACATCGACCCCAGAATTGATCGGAGGTAGGTCCTTGCCGCTTAACACCCGTCGCAACAATGCTTCTGAAGCGGGACGATAGCGGGAAGGATCCATTCCAAGAGACTTGAACACTTTTCGATATTCCGCAACACCAGGGTAATCGGCAGCATTTTTTTCTTCAAGTCGCAGGGATTCTGTAAATAGCTGGAACCTGCCTTTAATCATTTGCGGTGATTCGCTAATCGCGATATCATGGTATGTAATTGTGCCTATTTTAAAGTTTGGGACAAGTTCGTTTAGTTTAGGATTAATTGTGATCATTATGTAACCCCGTTTCTTATTTAAGTAATTGTAGTTTATCATAATTGTGGAAAATAAATGTAAAGGAGGGATATGCGTGACAAGTGCCCAGTTGAAGGAAGAGATCGTTGCATATAGTAAAGAAATCGGAATCGACAAAATTGGTTTTGCACATGCTGATGTATTTGCCGAGCTCAAAGAACGTCTCCGATTACAACAAGACCTTAACTATCAATCAGGATTCGAAGAAAGTGATATAGAAAAGCGTACAGAGCCCGACCGGCTTCTGTCCGGTGCTTCCAGTATCATTTCGATCGCTCTTGCATATCCCTCCAAGATGAAAGATGCTCCAAGAAGTGTTCGAGGAGAGCGCAGAGGAATTTTTTGCAGAGCATCATGGGGTAAAGACTACCACCATATATTAAGAGAAAAGCTCTCATTACTGGAAGCCTTTATTATAGAAAAAGTTCCAGGTGCCGCTGTGAAATCAATGGTAGACACAGGTGAACTATCGGATCGGGCTGTTGCTGAAAGAGCCGGGATCGGATGGAGTGCCAAGAATTGTGCGATCATGTCACCTGAGTTTGGTTCTTATATGTATCTCGGCGAAATGATTACAAACATTGCGTTTCCTGCAGACACACCAATGGAAGATCAGTGCGGTTCTTGCAACAAATGTGTCGATGCATGTCCGACTAATGCTCTTGTACAAGGAGGACAGCTTGATTCGTCAAAGTGTATCGCCTTTTTGACGCAAACGAAAGGATTTCTGCCTGATCAATATAGAGATAAGCTCGGTAACCGTTTATATGGGTGTGATACGTGTCAAACCGTATGCCCTGAAAATAAGGGGAAAGATTTTCATCATCATATGGATATGGAGCCTGATCCAGAGATTGTGAAACCTCTTTTAAAGCCGTTGTTGTCGATAAGCAATAGAGAGTTTAAAGAAAAATTCGGTTACATTTCAGGCAGTTGGAGAGGAAAGAAGCCTATTCAACGAAATGCGATTATTGCTTTAGCTCATTTTAAAGATGAGACAGCCATTCCTGATTTATTAATGTTACTCCATCATGACCCACGCCCCGTAATTAGAGGAACTGCGGCATGGGCCATTGGTAAGATTGGCGGAGAAAATGCGGAATTAGAACTATTAACTGCAAAAGAGAGTGAAAAAGACGATTTGGTCACGTTAGAGATTGAAAAGGGACTGAAAATGGTTCGAAATCAAGAAATTTCGTAATCGCATATGTTTGGAGTGTCCGATATAGTAAGGTCAAGTAATGAAAAGAAGGGATAATTATGTGTCAGATTAAAACGTTACTCTATTACGAAGAAATGGAAAGCGTAATCGGACCGTTAACAATCATTGCAACGGAGAACGGAATCTGCCGTCTCGATTTTGGTTCAATGGAGGATAACCTTCCAACTTTACGTTCATGGATGGCGAAACATTTTATTAAGGGAGAGCTTATACACTCTCCAGAACGATTGGACGATGCCGTTCAACAACTACACGCTTATTTTGCAGGGAACCTGCATGAATTTAGTGTGATCTATGATTTATTTGGTACCGCTTTTCAAAAAAAGGTATGGAACCAGCTTACGAGTATTCCTTATGGCGTAACTTGTTCATATAAGGAAGTGGCTCAAGGCATTGGTGCACCAAAGGCTGTTCGAGCTGTAGGCAGTGCGAACAACCAAAATCCCGTACCTGTTTTTATTCCATGTCACCGAGTGATTGGAAGTAATGGAGCACTTGTAGGCTATGGCGGGGGTTTAGATAAAAAAGAAATATTGCTATCGATCGAACAGAATAGCTGCAAGAAGACATCCTAGAGAGCCCTTAAAGGGTTCTTTTTTTTGATATCCCACTCATATGTTAGTAGAAGCAGGAGGGATGTCTGATGTGGATGGAAACACTTAAAGCTTATATCCAAAACCAATCTCAATGGATGATACATGCAGATGCAGACGGAAGAGGTTACTTTTTACGAGAAGAACAAGAGAGCTTCATTCGAAAAAAACAAATGTATACCGATAGAAATGCGTTTATCGTGAACAATCAAACGAACGGAAGCGTCTTACGAACGACTGAGTCTGAGGATAAAGTTCAGGTAGATTATCTGGTCCATTACAGCTTCTTGATCAAACATGGATTTGATTTCTATGTGGAAGAGATCTCTCAAGAGCGACGAGCTACGTTTCAAGATGGTGATATGAAGAGCGATGAACCTGTGAATGTGGAAGGAAACTATAGAGAGCTTCCGAAGATCGAGCGGGAGAACGAATCGATCGCACCGACGAAGGGTGGGTATGATCGGCTTGCTGCTGTACGCTATGCAGAAAGATGGTGGAATACGTTTAATCCTGCCTATAAATCTTTTGAGAATGATTGCACGAATTATATTTCTCAAAGTCTACATGCAGGTGGCATTCCGATGACTTCTCAATCGATTAAGTCGAAGGGGTGGTGGATGCGAAATAATTCTTGGAGCTATAGTTGGTCAGTAGCCAATGCGATGAGATGGTATTTATCCGGTTCTAAATCGACGCTTCAAGCACAAGAGAAATCAGCGGCGCATCTTCTTTTGCCGGGAGACGTAATCTGTTATGACTTTGATGGAGATGGCCATTATCAGCATACAACGATTGTGGTCGCAAAGGATCCTTCGGGAGAACCACTCGTAAATGCTCATACAACAAACAGTAGAATGAGATATTGGGGCTATGAAGATTCAACGGCGTACACGAAGCGCATTCAATATAAATTTTTTCATATTCTTTAAGAATAAGCTTGCCTTCAGAGAGTGATATTCCAAAAAAAGTGCTATAATAAGTACTTGTTGGAATATTGTTTTTGAGGTGAGCTTTTTGGCTATACATGTTGTTTTATTCGAACCGTTAATACCTGCGAACACAGGAAACATCGCACGAACCTGTGCAGGAACAGGTGCACATCTGCATCTCATTCATCCACTTGGATTTTCTTTAGAAGACAAATACTTAAAGCGTGCTGGCCTTGATTATTGGGAGCATGTAAAATTGTCACATCATGATTCGTTGGATGCTTTTTATAATGAATACCCAGACGGGGAGTTTTACTATATCACCAAATTCGGTGAACAGACGTACTCCAATTTTAATTACTCTGATTCGGAGAAAGATGTTTTCTTTGTTTTTGGAAAAGAAACGAAGGGACTTCCGCGTGAAGTGATTGATGCGAACATGGAGAGATGTCTGCGCATACCGATGAATGAACACATACGTTCATTGAACCTATCGAATACGGCTGCGATCTTAATCTATGAAGCATTGCGTCAACAGAGTTTTGGAGAGTTGAAATAAGCTGTTTTCGTACTGTAAGTGGTTGATTTCCGTTACAGGTGCTCGCTTTCCGCGGGGCAGGCGGCGAGCCACATTCGCAAGTTTCACTTATAAGTGTCTCACCTGCCCGCCTGTCCCACAGGAGTCTCCCACCTTACACTCCAATCAACTTGTCAATGATGAACAAATACAATATCTTTGAGAGCATAAAAAAACGTCCTTATTGAAAAAGGACGTTTTTACTTCCATATGTATATGGATTAGTTTTTTCCAGGACGATCGTTATAGCCTGCTGTAAAGATGGCAGTCAGGAAGGCGAGCATCACGAGTAGGATGAGGATAAAATCCATTTGAACTCCTCCTTTGAAAGTAGTATTATTCTTTCCAGTATCTTTCCTCATTATAAATGAAAACGGTTTTCATGGGAATGTATTTCTGCTGAAATTTAACAATTCGAGGGGATTCGTGCAAGCATAAATGAAGAAAAACGTATATATGACAGGGTATCTTCCCTTGTTTTCTATCATTCTGTTCAGTTCGGGGTTTGCCATTTACTTTGAAAGACTCTTAATTGATAAACTTACATACTTTGGTGTATATCAGGGGATGCAAGAATTATTTGACGATCATGTGATTCATTTATCAATCGGTTTTTGTTTGTTTCTGCTGTTTTTTATGATGTTTGCAGCTCTTAAGCTGCTGTCTGACACGTTAACGCACCTTAGTCTGTTCTTTTTCTCAAAAGATACAGAGGGAAATCTGCTTCAGCAAGGAAAAGGCGGGAGCTGGTACTTTTTTATTGGTGGCATGCTTGCAATCGCGCTGAACCATTCCGTGCTGCTGATAGGTATTGTGTTTATTGTTGCATCTCTTTTATACTTTTTTCAATTCTTATTGCGTATAAGCTACAGTTTATCAACCATAGGTATCATGGGAATGGTATTTCTGCACTTATTCTTTTGGACAGGTTTCGGGCTGCTTGTGGTCTATACGGTGATGCGTTTGTATAATGCGTTTGTGGCAGCTATTACGTAGGAAGTTGGGTAAGAGTTGTCGAATATTGTAATCTCGCCGATATTTGTTAAAAACTCGCCGTATTGAGGGCTATTTACGCCGTAATATCTGAAAAACCCGCCCTATTTTTTATGAATTTCGCCGTATTACCATGAATATACTTCTTGTTGTTAGCTTCACGGAACCTAAGGACCAGCCAAAAACCCTGTCACTCTTGTCGTGACAGGGGTTTTTCTCAATTTTGATAAGCTTTTTTCATAATATCACGCCAGATCATAACTTCGGGAGACGCGCTCTCAATAGAACGTAGACTGCTCGGTGTATCATGTCCGACCCAAACACCTGCAGTATAACGATCAGTCAGTCCGATAAACCAAAGATCCTGCACATCATTTGTTGTTCCAGTCTTACCCCCAATGTAGGAGGACCCCGCAAAACGAGCATCCCTTGCCGTTCCTGAAATCGTTACGGCCTCAAGCATCTCGCGCATCACGCTATTTGTTTTCTCACTCCATACTGAAACGGGCTTCTCTTTCCAAGCATATAACAGCTTACCGTTTTTATCTTTTACAGAAGTTATCAACCTAGGTTTTACAAATGTTCCACTAGAACTAAATGCAGTATACGCACTGGTCAGTTCAAGAGGCGAAAAGCCTTTTGAGAATCCGCCGAGCGCACTTGCCAGCTGAAGATCCTCTCGCGTTACAGAAGAAAATCCGAAGGGCTGTAAATAAGAAAACGCCTTATTCACGCCTGTTTTACTTAGTACTCTAACAGCAGCGGTGTTAATGGAACCCGCCATCGCTTTTTTTAAGGAGACTGTATCGTAAGAAGCTCCTCCATAATTGTTAGGGCAATAGTTACCTTCACACATACGTGCTGCAGAAATGAGCGATTGTGATTTTGCACCGTACACATCAACATAAGGAGCATAGACGAGAAGTGGTTTTATTGTAGAACCCGGCTGTCTTCTCGCTTGATAAGCACGGTTAAATTCTTCTAAACCAACATTCTTTCCGCCAACTATAGAAACGATCTGTTTTGAAACATGATCAACAACAACGACAGATCCTTCTATGCTGTTATAGGGCAACCGGTGATTCACAGCACGCACTGCTTCTTTTTGCAGCCGAGGATCTAAAGAAGTTTCAACGACTACACCGCTCTTTAATAGCTGATCTCGCTTTACCAAAAGCTGTTTTGTTGTCAGCCCTTTGTTAGCAGGAGCGACCGCTAGTAAACTCAAAAGTTCTTCTTTTACATAACTCACAATTTCAGGATAGGGAACGACAGGCTGTGAAACCTTTAAATTAATGTGTTGACTAAGTGATGCTTCATAAGTGGCTTCGTTGATGTATCCTTGCTCTTTCATCTTCAATAAAATCCACTTTTGCCGTTTCTTCGTGTTCTCAAAGTTAGTTAGAGGATCGTACAGCTTTGGATTGTTTGGTATAGCCGCCAGAAATGCTGTTTCAGCTAACGAAAGCTCACCGACGGGCTTGCTGAAGTAATAACGGCTAGCTTTTTCAATTCCATACACACCATTTTGAAAATAGATCGAGTTGATGTATAGCTCTAAGATTCTTTCTTTTGATAACTGTTGCTCGATTCGATATGAGATTAGTAACTCTTTTAGTTTTCGGTCATATGTACGTTCATGTGTAAGAAATAGATTGCGTGACAACTGCTGTGTGATTGTACTGCCACCTTGTTGAACAGACCCTGCTGATGAATTTGTAATAAAAGCCCGGGCGATCGCTTTTCCATCGATTCCATGATGCTGTATGAATCCTTGGTCCTCTGTAGCGATAAAAGCTTGACGCACAGGTTCAGGTATTTTGTTGTAGTCTAGGTAAACACGGCTCTCATTATTTTTGAACTCATAAAGAAGATTACCGTTTTGATCAAGAAGGCGGCTGTTTTCATCTAATCTCAAATTCTCCACTTGAGCAAGCGAAGAAATCGCTTTTTGAAAAGGAATATAGTTTTCATGTTCTGTTCTTAAGCCCATAAATGAAAAGAACACGATGCAGAGCATTAAGAGTACTGATATAAGGCCAAGCTTTTGATTCATAACGCTTTCTCCGTTTCAAAACATAAGGATAAACATATTTTACCATGATTGTGCGAATGGGAATTCCAACTTTTTTAAATAAAAATCGCTATTCAAACAGAATGATTACGGACATCCCCGCATAGAGTAGATTAACACTTGATGGAGCCAATACAATCAAGGAGGTACTCATGGATATTTTATCGAGAATCCAACTGCATCGTGAAGAAGAACAGCGTTTAGCCTGGGAAGGTACCTTCGCTGAATACCTTGATATTTTACGAGATCGGCCATTTGTTGCCCAGTCTGCGCATTCAAGAGTATACAACATGATCAAAGATGCTGGCATTTCAGAAAAAAATGGTCAAAAGGTGTATCATTTTTTCAGCGATCAGATTTTTGGATTAGAAGAATCAATCGAACGACTTGTTGAAGAGTATTTTCACCCTGCCGCTAAGCGCCTTGATGTTCGTAAACGTATCTTATTGTTGATGGGACCAGTATCCGGTGGTAAATCCACTTTAGTTACAATGCTCAAAAGAGGATTAGAGCAATACACAAAAACACCTGCGGGAGCGGTCTATGCGATTAAAGGCTGTCCGATGCATGAAGATCCGTTACATCTTATTCCACAGCACTTAAGAAAAGAGTTCTTCAATGATTATGGCATTCGAGTGGAGGGAAGTTTATCTCCACTTAATACGATGAGGCTTGAACACGAATATGACAGTCGTATTGAAGATGTTATGGTAGAGCGTGTCTTCTTCTCAGAAGATAAGCGAACAGGGATTGGTACGTTTAGTCCATCTGACCCTAAGTCACAAGATATCGCTGACTTAACGGGAAGTATCGACTTCTCCACGATAGCTGAGTACGGATCAGAATCAGATCCGCGTGCTTATCGCTTTGATGGAGAGCTGAATAAGGCGAACCGAGGAATGATGGAGTTTCAGGAAATGCTGAAGTGTGATGAGAAATTCTTATGGCATCTCCTTTCTCTTACGCAAGAAGGAAACTTTAAAGCGGGAAGATTTGCACTTATCTCAGCAGATGAATTAATTGTCGCGCATACGAACGAATCGGAGTACCGGTCTTTTATCGCGAATAAGAAAAACGAAGCCCTGCATTCAAGGATTATCGTGATGGGCGTTCCGTATAATTTAAAAGTTTCTGAGGAAGAAAAAATTTATGCGAAGATGATCTCAGAGAGTGATATGTCTCATGTTCATATTGCGCCGCACGCTTTAAGAGTGGCAGCAACATTCTCGGTACTAACACGATTAAAAGATTCAAAGAAACAAGGAATGGATCTGTTGAAGAAGATGCGGTTGTATGATGGAGAGATCGTAGAAGGATTCAACCATGTTGACCTTGAGGAACTGAAGAAAGAGTTTGCTGATGAAGGGATGTCTGGTATTGATCCGCGTTATGTTATCAACCGAATATCGTCAGCGATCATCCGCAAAGAAACACCTTCAATTAACGCACTCGATGTTCTGCGTTCATTAAAAGACGGGCTTGATCATCATGCATCCATATCGAAGGAAGATAAAGAGAGGTTTATTAACTTTATCTCGGCGGCTCGTAAAGAGTACGATGATATTGCGAAGAAAGAAGTTCAGAAAGCGTTCGTTTACTCGTACGAAGAGTCTGCAAAAACGCTCATGGACAATTATCTCGATAATGTTGAGGCGTATTGTAATAAGAATAAACTACGTGATCCGCTTACTGGTGAAGAGATGAGTCCAGATGAGAAGTTGATGAGATCGATCGAAGAACAGATCGGAATCTCTGAGAATGCGAAAAAAGCGTTCCGTGAAGAAATTCTAATTAGAATCTCTGCTTATGCGAGAAAAGGAAAGAAATTTGACTATAATTCTCATGAGCGGTTAAGAGAAGCGATTCAAAAGAAATTATTCGCGGATCTTAAAGATGTTGTAAAGATCACAACATCATCCAAAACCCCTGATGAGTCACAACTGAAGAAGATTAATGAGGTTATCGCCCGTCTAGTGGATGAACACGGATATAATACGACTAGTGCCAACGAACTACTAAGATATGTTGGCAGTTTATTGAACCGATAAATATGGCAACACACCCTGTACACGAGTTAAGTCTGTCAGGGTGTGTTTTTTTACAGAAATTTAGGGAAAACTAAACAAATTGCAGATAGAATTTACATTCATATTTATGTTAAAAATAATTGAACTTGTATTTACTTACTTAAAAATGGTAAATTGATACTAATAAGCTAACTAAAGGAAGTGAGCCCGATGAGCTCGACTAAAAAAGAAAGAAACGGATTAACGGATTGGATAAAAGCAATTGGTGTTGCACTTATTCTAGCTATTATTATAAAAAAGTTTTTGATTGAGCAATACGTGGTTTATGGTGAGTCTATGATGCCGACCATCCAAAATGGAAATCGACTAATCGTGAATAAGATTGGGTATGAGATCAGTCAGCCGGAGCGATTTGATCTGATTGTTTTTAAGGCAAATCCGAAAGAAGATTATATCAAGCGGGTGATTGGTCTACCGGGTGATCATATTGCATACCGAGATGACAAGTTATATATCAATAACAAACCAGTGGAAGAACCTTATTTAAAGGAATTTAAACGCTTTGCTGGTAATCGGACACTAACTGGCAACTTTACGTTAGAAGAGATAACAGGGCATGATACAGTACCAAAAGGCAAGATCTTCGTACTTGGTGACAACAGACTTCACAGCATCGATAGCCGCCATATCGGTTTTGTAGAGATGACTGATATCGTGGGCGAGGCAAACATCCGTTATTGGCCGATGGATGAAATGAAAGTTTTTAATGGTTTTAAAAAGGAATAAATGGGGAAAAATTCTGTAAGAGGTGAATCCCTATGACAAAACAAGATAATGAACCTAAACGAAAAAACAGCTCTATGGTGTCTAACTTTGAAGAAATGAAAGAACACGGAAAAGTGATGGAACACGTCTCCACTAACGAAGAGGTTCGTAAAAGTGGGAAAACGCCAGATCCGCAGCAGCATGACAAAGAAGAATATGATAAATAAATACAAAACAAAGCCTTCTTTTCTTTTTTAGAAAAGAAGGCTTTTTTATCATGAAAGTTTAGCAATTCTAAGAAGTACGTGCATATGATAGTGTAACCAACCCTTTTTTTCTGATAATAGCGGATTGTTACAAGCAAGTTATGCCCCGGGTTGATCAAGAACAAGCAGCATTGACTCTTGCTGCTCTGGAGGGGGAAAACGATGAGCGAGCCGGAAAAGAACAATTTTGTTGTGTCTCAGGAAAACTGGTCCCTCCACCGAAAAGGATATCAAGATCATCAAAGGCATATGGAAAAAGTGCAGGAAGCCATTAAAAACAACTTGCCGGATTTGATAAGTGAAGAGAATATCATTTTATCCAACGGGCGTGATGTGATCAAGATTCCAATCCGTTCTATGGATGAATACAAAATCCGATACAACTACGACAAGAACAAGCACGTAGGCCAAGGTGATGGAGATAGTCAGGTGGGGGATGTAGTAGCCAGAGATGGACGTGCCGGACAGAGTGGGGCCGGAAAAGGAAAAGGACCTGCAGGCGACAAACCAGGTGTCGATTATGCAGAAGCTGAAGTTTCAATCATTGAACTAGAAGAGATGCTGTTTAAAGAACTAGAACTGCCTAACCTCAAACAAAAAGAACAAGACCAGATCGTAATGGAAAAAATCGAATTTAATGATGTTCGTAAAAAAGGGCTCATGGGGAACGTAGATAAAAAAAGAACAATTCTAACAGCCTTCAAACGAAATGCTTTGATCGGGAAACCAAGTGTTGCTCCTATCCATAATGATGACCTTCGATTTAAAACATGGAACGAAGTCGTCAAACCAGAATCCAAAGCCGTGGTCCTCGCTATGATGGATACTTCAGGTTCGATGGGAATCTGGGAAAAGTATATGGCGAGAAGTTTCTTTTTCTGGATGACACGCTTTTTGCGATCGAAGTATGAAAAAGTAGAGATTGAATTTATCGCACATCACACGGAGGCAAAAGTTGTTTCAGAGGAAGACTTCTTTAACAAAGGTGAAAGTGGTGGAACGATCTGTTCATCTGCTTATCGCAAAGCGCTTGAATTGATCGAGACGAAATATTCATCGAGCCGTTATAACATTTATCCGTTCCATTTCTCTGATGGAGATAATCTTACGAGTGATAATGCAAGATGTGTTAAACTCGTTCAACAAATTATGGAGCACTCTAATATGTTTGGTTATGGTGAAGTGAACGCCTATAATCGGCATTCTACTTTGATGAGTGTGTATAAGAATATGGATAATCCGAAGTTTAGTCATTATATCTTGAAAGAAAAAGCTGATGTGTATCATGCCATGAAGAGCTTTTTTAAGAAGAATGAAGTGAGTATTTAAGCTAGTTTTAATCTTAGGTGTCTTTGGAAGTGGTTGACCTCCGTTTCAGATGCTCGCTTTCCGCGGGGCAGGCGGTGAGCCCCTTGCCACTTTGTGCCTTTAAGGGTCTCACCTGACCGCTTGTCCCGCAGGAGTCTCGCATCTTACACTCCCGTCAACTTGTCGATGAAGAATAAAATTCGATAGCAACATTCTTTTAGAAAAGAAAATTATAGATAGAATTCCATGCAATATTTTATTAGGAATGAGCTTTTAGAAAACGACTATTCATAATAAAACAAATCGCCCGCATCCATGTATTGGATGGCGGGTTTTGTTGTTGAATTCAACATAATTACATATAACTAAAGTTACGCATTATGGACGAAAAAATGGATGTAAAGGGGTGTGAGATTTGAAAATCATTAACAAGGTTGCCGTTTTCTGTTTGAGCTTAATGCTCATGTTAACTATTGTTCCTCATAAAGCTCGAGCGGACTGGTTTGATCCGTTGACGATACACTTTTTAGACGTTGGTCAGGCCGACTGTATTCTTATAAAAGCACCAAATGGACAAACGATGCTAATCGATGGTGGAGATGAACATGACGGAGATAAAATTATCTCTTATCTTGAAAAAGAAGGCGTTACGCATCTTGATATCGTTGTAGCCACTCATCCCCATCACGACCATATCGGTTCGTTAGATGATGTGATACGAGCGTTTCCCGTCAGTGTACTGTACATGCCGAACCTGCCATACGACACCAAATATTATCATGACCTTTTTCGTGTGATCAACGAAAAGCAAATTCCGGTAGATCGCGCAAAAGCAGGTGTGAATTTTAAGATGGGCTTTTCTGTAAAGGTTGAAATGCTGGCCCCTAAGGGTTCGTATTATAAACACATCAATGATTACTCGGCAGTGATTAAAATCAAGCATGGCAAAAAGAATTTTCTTCTTATGGCAGATGCAGGTGCTGAAGAAGAAAAGGAGATCTTGAAGCGTGGTGGGGTGAAGGCCGATGTTATTAAATTGGGTCACCATGGAGCCAATACGGGGACGACGATGGAATTCTTAAAAAAAGTTAAAGCGAAAACGGCTGTGATTTCGGTAGGTAGGAATAATCCCTATCAATTCCCATCGAAAGAAGTGATGTATCGTTTAGATAACCGTAAGATGAACGTCTATCGGACCGATCAGCTCGGAGCAATTATCGCCACAAGCAATGGAAAGAAAATCATGTTTAGAACGAATGTCCTTCATTAATAATCGGTTTTCTTGCGTCTTTTAGAAAAATACAAGAAAATAGTATAAAACGCTTAAGATGGGGCTGGTTAACCGTGATCAAGGCATTGGTGTTTGATTTTGACGGAACAATTTTGGATACAGAAACGCAGCATTACAACGCTTTTCAAGAATTGTATCAGGAACATGGGAGCGATCTGCCGCTCGAAGTTTGGGGAGAATGTATCGGTACCCATTCTGATTTTAATCCTTACGAATATTTAGAGAGACAGATTGATCAAAAGCTTGATCATGAAGTGCTGCGAGCAAAAAAGACAGAGCGTGCACTTGCTCTAATATCGGAACAACGGGAACTTCCTGGAATTCTTGATTACCTTGAAGCTGCAAAAGAACTCGGATTAAAGGTTGGTCTTGCATCAAGTTCTTCGCGAAAATGGGTAGAAGAGCATTTAGATAGAATAGGTTTGAAGCACCATTTTGAAGTTATCAAAACAGCAGATGATGTTGAAAAAGTAAAACCAGATCCCACACTATATCTTGAAGCGGTACAAGCCTTAAACGTAAGACCTCATGAAGCGATCGCATTTGAAGACTCTGTAAACGGATCAGTGGCGGCTAAAAAAGCAGGACTTTATTGTGTGGTTATTCCTAATCCCGTTACAAAACATATGACATTTGGCGATGTTGATCACCAGATGGAAACCCTAGCAGAGTTGAATCTCGTATCACTTATTAAGCAGGCAGAGAAAAAAGGGTAAAGAAACCAATATGGTTAGAATACAAGGCATCAATCATATTACGATTAGAGTTTTAAACATAGAAAGTTCCAAAATATTTTATATGAACGTACTAGGTGCTAAAATCGTTCATAAAGGGAATACAGATATATACTTAGACGTCGGGGGAGTGTGGCTGTGTTTGATAGAAATAAAAGATGCAAAACCTATGGATAAAAATCAAGTAGGTGTTGATCACTTTGCATTTACAGTTTCTGAAGAACATTTTCCTAAAGCTGTCCAGTTGCTGCGTGAACAAAATGTTGAAATCACGAGAGGACCGATACAAAGAGGTGGGGGAAACACAGTCAGTTTTAACGATCCGGATGGAAATGAGATAGAATTCTTCACTGGCAGTCTCGAAGAGCGGATGAAGAATTGGAAGTAAGTTATGGAAGTTAGTTAGAGGAGTGGATAACATGAGTGAGATCGACGTATCAAAATTCGAAAAAAAAATAGAACTTCGCAACATTGAGTTTGAAGATATTGAGGAAATCTTAGAACTTCAGCAGATCTGTTTTCCAGGAAACATGGAGCCTTGGGAACGTGAGCAGCTAGAGAGTCATCTACGTATCTTTCCAGAAGGACAATTTTGTGTAACGTATGAAGGAAAGATTGTTGGAAGCTGCTCAAGCTTAATGGTTAATTTTGATGAGTATGATGATAAGCATACGTGGGATGAGATTACAGATAAAGGCTATATCACGAACCATGATCCTGAAGGTTTTAACTTATATGGTATTGAAGTTATGGTGCACCCTGAATATCGCCGTATGAAGATAGGTGCACGTCTTTACGAAGCGCGTAAAGAGCTAGCAGAGCAAAAAAACTTAAAAAGTATTATTCTAGGCGGTAGAATTCCGAACTACCATAAACATTCAAAAGAAATGACGCCTCGCGAATATGTAAGAGAAGTCATTCAGCACAACATCTATGATCCAGTGTTAACCTTTCAATTAATGAACGGTTTTACAGTAATGCGTTTAAATAAGAGCTATCTGCCTGATGATAAACAATCAAATGCCTATGCGACACTAATGGAATGGAACAATGTTGACTACATTCCGAATAAAACGAAAAAGTATTTTAAAACGAGTGAGCCTGTTCGAATTACTACGATACAATATATGATGAAGACGATTGATTCTTTTGAAGATTTTGCGACACAAGTTGAATATTATACAGATGTTGCATCAGATCAAGGTTCAGATTTCGCTGTGTTTCCAGAGCTTCTTACTACTCAGTTGTTATCGTTCTGTGAAGAAAAGAGTCCCAGCTTAGCCATTCGTAAGCTAACCGAGTTTACAGAGCAATACATCGAACTCTTTACGAATCTTGCTGTACGTTATAACGTAAACATTATCGGTGGCTCCCACTTTGTTGAAGAAGACGGAGATATCTATAACGTGGCTTATTTATTCCGAAGAGATGGAACGATTGATAAGCAATATAAAATTCATATCACACCGAACGAACGGAAATGGTGGGGAATTACTGCTGGTGATAAAGTACAAGTATTTGATACAGATTGCGGAAAAGTTGCGATATTAATCTGCTATGATATCGAATTCCCTGAACTTTCACGTATTGTAACCGATCAAGGTGCAAAGATCATTTTCACCCCATTCTGTACAGAAGATCGTCAAGGATATCTACGCGTTCGATACTGTTCGCAAGCACGTGCGATTGAAAATGAGATCTATACAGCAATCGCAGGAACGGTTGGAAACTTATCGCAAGTAGAGAACATGGATATTCAATATGCTCAGTCCGGTATCTTTACACCATCTGATTTTTCGTTTCCAAGAGACGGAATCGTTGGGGAATGTCACCCAAATATCGAAACAGTTGTTGTAGGTGATGTGGATTTAGAGATCTTAAGAAGACAACGTAAAACAGGAAGTGTAACTCTTCTTAGAGATAGAAGGCTAGATCTATATAGTGTTGTTCAAAAAGATAAAAGTAAATAACGATGAGAAGGGCGGTAAGCGATAGATAGCTTGCCGCTTTTTTTCTATTTCTCGGGAAATATCACGAACCCTGTCAATGTGTAAGACTGCTTTATTGAGGGATTTTATTTTTTGTGCTGAAAGCGGTATAATAAAGGCCGTATTTAATAGATATGGCAGGAATAACTCGATTCATATCGAAACTAACAAAAAAACAATTAGCATTCATTTTATATAACATAAGGAGGCAGTACTATGTCCTGGGAGACAACATATGAGAAATGGGTAGGGAAAGAAGAGCTCGAACAACCATTAAAGACTGCATTAGAGGAAATTAAGGAAAACAGGACAGCGCTTGAAGACTGCTTTTATAAAAATTTAGAATTTGGAACAGGTGGTATGCGAGGAGAAATCGGACCTGGTACAAATCGTATGAACACGTACACGGTTCGGAAAGCTTCTTTAGGATTGGCTCATTTTATTGAGCAGCAGGGTGAGAAAGCTAAAAAACGCGGTGTGGCAATTGCATACGATTCTCGTCATCAATCACCAGAATTCGCGATGGAAGCAGCGAAAACATTAGCTTCTCAGGGTATTCAAGCTTATGTATTCGAAAGCTTAAGACCTACACCTGAGTTATCTTTTGCGGTTAGATACTTGAAAGCTTACAGTGGTATCGTTGTTACAGCAAGCCATAATCCACCAGAATACAACGGATACAAAGTTTATGGTCCAGATGGTGGTCAGCTTCCACCTAAAGAAGCTGATGAAGTGATCGAAAAAGTAAATGGCGTTGAAGATGAACTTTCTATTGAAGTGAGATCTGAAGAGGAACTCAAAAATGAAGGGTTGATTCAAATTGTTGGTGAGGAAATCGACAAAGCTTACATGGAGCAACTTTTAAAAATTAGTTTGAACCGCGAAGTGATCAATGAGATGCATGACTTAAGCATCGTTTTCACGCCACTTCACGGAACTGCAAATATTCCGGTTAGAGAAGGACTTCAACAGTTAGGGTTTACGAATGTTACCGTCGTTAAAGAACAAGAACAGCCTGATTCTAATTTTTCAACAGTAAAATCACCTAATCCAGAAGAGCATGCTGCGTTCGAGTTGGCAATTAAGTACGGACAAGAAACCGATGCAGATATTTTAATTGCAACTGACCCTGACGCAGACCGAGTAGGAATCGCGGCTAAGAACAGTAAAGGTGAATATGAAATCCTTACAGGTAACCAGACTGGTGCACTCATGATCGAATATATACTTTCTCAACGTGAAGAGAAGGGGAGCTTATGCTCAAAAGGAATCATCTTTAAAACGATCGTAACTTCAGAACTTGGTCGAGTTATCGCAGAATCATACGGTTTGACGTGTGAAGATACCCTTACAGGCTTTAAGTTTATTGGTGAAAAGATCAAAGAATACGAAAAAAGCGGAAAACATACATTCATTTTCGGTTATGAAGAAAGCTACGGTTCCTTAATCGGAGATTTTGTTCGTGATAAGGATGCTGTTCAAGCTTGTTTGATGGGAGCTGAAATGGCTGCTTATTACAAAAAACAAGGAAAAACACTTTTTGATGCTTTAGATGATGTTTACAAGAAACATGGGTTTTATAAGGAAGGTCTTGAGTCATTAACATTAAAAGGTAAGTCTGGAGCAGAACAGATCGAAAATCTATTAGCTGGTTTTAGAGCGGATATGCCGCTTGAAGTGAATGGTCAAAAATTAGTGGTTTCTGAAGACTACAAGGCGAGCGTTCAATACAATGTAGTGAAAGATGAAAAGAGTGACATCCATCTTCCAAAATCAAATGTACTCAAATATCAATTAGAGGATGGTTCATGGTTCTGTGTAAGACCGTCAGGAACAGAACCGAAAGTGAAGTTTTATTTTGGTGTTTCAGCAGATTCACACAAGAATGCTGATGAAGCATTAGTGAACCTCAAAAAATCTGTAATGGATTTGGTTCATGAAAGAATGCAAAAAGTGGCACAATAAATAATATGAGGCTGTGAGGATCTTACCTTGCAGCCCATTTTTCTAAAGATTTGACATAAACAACAAACAGATGTAATATACCCCTATAGGTATATTAAGAGGAGGTGCTGAAATGGAATACACACAAGAAATGAAGAATCGTTTAAAAAGAATTGAGGGGCAAATACGTGGGGTATTGCGTATGCTAGAGGAAGAACAAGATTGTAAATCTGTTATCACTCAATTGTCCGCATCACGTACAGCGATTGACCGTTCAATTGGATTAATCGTAGGCACCAACCTTGAACAGTGTTTACGTGAACAAATGGCAAACGGAGAAGAAATGAATTCTGACATTGTAAAAGAGGCTGTGCAACTTCTCGTAAAAAGTCGTTAATATCTGTCAGTAGTTAAGACTGTTGACAGATTTCCTTTTATCAATTAATATACCCCTATGGGTATTTTGAGGTGCAATCTTCATAATAATTAAGAATGAAATCAGAAGTTTGTCATATATTTTTTGTCATTTTATATACCTATACGGGTATTGGTACTTGTTATGAAAGGGAGATGTTGATTATGTCTATTAAGACGATTGAAGCAAAAGAAGTAGAACGATTATTAGTAAGCGGTAATCCAATCAATATCATTGATGTTCGTGAAAATGATGAAGTTACTCAAGGAATGATTCCGACCGCAACACATATTCCGCTTGGAGAGATCCTTAACCGAATTCATGAGTTGGATTCAAACAAAGAGTATGTCATGGTTTGCCGGTCTGGAAAAAGAAGTGAAAAAGCATGTACGATTTTAGCTTCACACAATATTAAAGTGATTAACATGTTAGGCGGAATGCTTTCTTGGAAAGGTAAAACAATTATCAAATAAGTGGAGGTTACAAAATGAGTATTAAAGTTGATCAAGTATTAGATTGCAAAGGATTATCATGTCCATTACCTATCGTTCGTACGAAGAAAGCGATGGATCAGCTCGAAGCAGGTCAAGTTATTGAAGTTCAGGCAACAGATAAAGGCTCATTGGCTGATATTCAAGGCTGGGCAAGAAACACGGGGAATCAATATTTGGGCACAAAAGAAGAAGGAGAAGTTCTTAAGCACTATTTAAGAAAATCAAATCCTGGTGAGGTCAAAGAAGCTGTGAAGTTCGAGCATACAATTCAGAACGATGAATTAGAAAAAGTCTTGGCTGAAAATAAAGATGATATGCTTCTTCTAGATGTAAGAGAGCCGGCAGAGTATGAGTTCAAACGTATACCTGGGGCAGTATCGATTCCATTAGGAGAACTTGAAAGCAAATTAGACACACTTGAAAAAAATAAAGAAATCCATGTTATTTGCCGTACTGGATCAAGAAGTGATATGGCTGCACAAATGCTGGCTGAAAATGGATTCCAACGTGTTAAAAATGTATTACCTGGTATGGTTGAATGGAATGGACCGACTGAATAAAAAATTTTAACTTTAAATATACCTAGGGAGGTATTTTCGAAATGATAAAAGCATTATCAGCTAAAGAAGTGGCAAATCGAGTTGTTGACGGAAAAATGTTCATTCTGGATGTTCGTAATGAAGGTGACTATAAAGATTGGAGAATTGAAGGAAAAGGAATTAAATCGATTAACCGTCCTTATTTTGATTTGATCGATGGGGTTGAAGAAGTATTAGAAGATCTTCCGAAAGAAGAAGTTCTTGTTGTCTGTGCAAAAGAAGGATCTTCTATCATGGTAGCAGAGATGCTTGATGAAGCAGGCGTTAAAGACGTCTATTATCTAGAAGGTGGTATGAAGTCTTGGAGTGAGTATTTGATGCCGGTGAAGCTTGGGGATTTGAAAGATGGAGGTTCGATCTATCAATTTAATCGTATTGGTAAGGGATGTCTTTCATACCTTGTAGAATCAAACGGTGAAGCGGCTATTATTGATTCTGCTCGTACGATTGAAGCCTATGAAGACTTTGCAAAAGAAAATAGTCTTGAAATTAAGCACATGATTGATACCCACCTTCATGCTGATCATATTTCAGGCGGACGTAAACTGGCAGAAAAGACAGGTGCAACTTATTGGTTACCACCAAAAGATGCTGAAGAAGTAACATTCTCTTTCGCTAAATTAGAAGAAGGAAAAGATATTACGATCGGCAACACGAAGATTGAGATTCAACCTTTATATACACCTGGTCATACGATTGGAAGTACTTCTATGATCGTTGACGGACAATTCTTGCTTTCTGGAGATATTCTGTTCGTTGATTCGATCGGACGACCAGATCTTGCTGGTAAAGCAGAAGATTGGGTTAGTGATTTACGTGATTCACTATATAACAAATACAACAACCTTTCTAAAGATCTAGTCGTGTTACCTGCCCACTTTGGAAAGATCAGCGAACTAGATGAAAGAGGTGCGGTTTCAGCACCACTTGGAGAACTCTTTGAAAAGAACGATGGATTAAACATTAAGAATGAAGATGAGTTTCGAAGAGCTGTAACGGAAAACTTACCGCCACAGCCAAATGCATATCAAGAAATTCGTCAAACAAACATGGGGAAAATCGACCCTACAAACGATGAGCAGCGCGAGATGGAAATTGGTCCAAACCGCTGTGCGATCACTGAGTAACTTAACAAAAAAACTATATGGAGGTTTTACAAATGAACATAACTCAAACTTTAGACACAAAAGGATTATCTTGTCCGATGCCGATCGTCAAAACAAAGAAAGCGATGGATACACTTTCAAGTGGAGACATCTTAGAAGTGTTAGCAACAGATAAAGGAGCAGTTAATGACCTTTCTGCTTGGTCTAAATCTTCAGGTCATGAATTATTAGAGCATAAAGAAGAAGACGGCGTATTTAAGTTTTATATTCAAAAAGGTTAATAAAAAAATTTGTGCAACCAGATACCTATAGAGGTATGGGTATCTGGTTCAAAAGGAGCGTTCAATAATGGAACAAACACAAGATAAATCAACAATGGTTGTATTTAGTGGTGATCTTGATAAAGCGATGGCAAGTTTTATTATCGCAACAGGTGCTGCAGCGATGGGGAAACAAGTAACAATGTTCTTCACATTCTGGGGACTAAACATCTTAAGAAAAGAAGAATACGTGAACGTAAAGAAAACATTCATGGATAAAATGTTTGCAAAAATGATGCCGCAAGGACCTGAAAAGTTAGGTATCTCAAAAATGAACTATGGTGGTTTAGGCGCGAAGATGATGAAGTATACGATGAAGAAGAAAAACATCGTAACACTAAAAGAATTAATTGAAATGGCGCAAGACTTAGATGTTAAGATGGTTGCTTGTACGATGTCAATGGATGTCATGGGTATTACGAAAGAGGAACTTATTGATGGTTTAGATTATGCAGGAGTTGCTTCATACCTAGCTGATGCAGATGAGTCTAAGATCAACTTGTTTATTTAAACAATATCAGCTTTAGGGGAGGTGAAGTCATGGAATTGGGGTTCATAATCACAATCTTTCTAATAGGCTTTATAGGTTCTTTTATATCCGGAATGGTAGGTATCGGCGGATCCATCATCAAGTACCCAATGCTTCTCTATATTCCTGCAATGCTCGGCTTCACAGCATATTCTGCTCATGAAGTATCAGGGATCAGTGCGGTTCAAGTATTCTTTGCAACGATAGGTGGCGTTTGGGCGTATCGTAAAGGCGGTTATCTGAACAAGACATTGATCATCTATATGGGTAGCGCCATCCTAGTAGGAAGTTTCATTGGTGGATTTGGTTCAGAAGCGATGTCAGAAGGGCAAATCAATATTGTTTATGCTGTATTAGCTACATTGGCTGCTATCATGATGTTGATTCCTAAAAAAGGGATCGATGACATTCCATTAGATCAAGTTAAGTTTAATAAATGGCTTGCTGCAGTTCTAGCATTTGTCGTTGGTGTAGCAGCGGGTATCGTAGGGGCTGCAGGTGCATTTATCCTTGTACCGATCATGTTAGTCGTCCTAAAGATACCAACGCGAATGACGATTGCTACATCACTTGCCATTACGTTTATTTCGTCAATCGGCGCTACGGTTGGCAAGATTACGACAGGTCAAGTTTTACTATGGCCGGCGGTGATTATGGTAGTAGCTAGTTTAATCGCTTCTCCACTTGGGGCGCAGTTTGGTAAAAAGATAAATACAAAAATTCTTCAATTTATCTTAGCAGCACTGATAATCGCTACTTCAGTCAAGATCTGGCTAGATATTCTTAGTTGAAGTTAAAATAAATTTAGGCGAGAAGAAACAAGGACCCGAAGTACTTTATTGATACTTCGGGTCCTTTTTTTCATTAAAGCTATAGGGAATAGTGTCATTGAATTCCTTTCAAAATGAAAGCAATAGCAACGACTATATGATATTAAGAAAATGCATTGGTGCTGAAGAGTAAATTGAAGCGGGAAATAAATTGTAAGGGGTCAGTCCCCCTAGATGCTTCTATAGAAATTGATCGACCGTATCAACGTCATCGTCATGGTTGCGAAACCGACGGAAAGAATCGTTACGAGAGAGTAGAAGAGTATACCTTCTCCCATCACATAAAGGCCAGCGAGGATGACTGCAGCATCGATCAAGAAGATAACCATTCCTACATTAATAGAAAACCATCTGGAAAGGAAAAGAGCGATCAGGTCTGTTCCACCTGTACTCGTTTCATGACGCAGCATCCAACCGATCCCTGTTCCGATGAACAGCCCTCCGATCACAGAACCTTCCATAACGGAAACAGAAAACATTCCTCTTAAAGGAGATAAAAGGTCAATGATCAATGACGAAACAAGTAATCCATGTATACTGTTTATAAAGTATCGTCGCTCTAGTTTCCAAGCTATGAGATAGATAGGGATGCTCAGAGTGATGATTGTTAGCCCCACTTTATAACCCCACACATATTTTACGAGAAGACTAATGCCGATCATTCCTCCGTCGAGAAGGTGAAAGGGAACAATGAAACCATTAATGCCTATGCCAAGTAATACGCTTCCTAAGAAAATCGCTATCGTCCGTTCAAACATGGCATTCACCCTGTCTAAGATTATTTCTACATAATATGCTTGGTTGTACAAGAATAGTCATCTGCACAGGGTGTTTGTCCGTGTCTCTTTTCTTTTTTGTGCATGTAATAGTATAGAAAGCCCCTTGCTTGCAGTGCAAAATAGGGAAGGTGATTGGTGTTGAAGAACTTCAGAAGAGAAGCAAAGTGTCTTTTGGAGAGGCAGGTAGTGGTGGATACAACAAATCATTCTTACGAAGGAAGACTTAGAGCAGTTGAAAGAGATTATATTACGCTATGTGTGATGAGCGATAGCCATAACTATTGGGATCAGATCATTATTCGTATTGAAGAGATCGTTGCGATATCTACCATTTGATCATAAAAAAAATCCCTCGCATCTTAAAAAGTGCAGAGGGATTTTTTGTTTATTTTTTTGTGAAACCTAGCGTGATCGGTTGAGGTTGCTGAGGGGGTGCACAGCATAAAGATAAATCTCGTGCATCACCAGCGGATTCAAATTCAGAGTCTTCCTTCGTATAGAAAATCTCCCAAGCGTTGCCGTCGGGATCATATACCCACACTTTATCTTGAACGGCGTAACAGCAGGTTGTATCCATCTCATCGATTAAGAGCAATCCTGATTTTCTAAGTCTTTCTCCCATAGCCAGAACATCTTCCGTGTTGTTAACCTGGAAACCGAGATGATTTAGGACTCCGTCTTTTGAAAAGGGACGTGCATTCAATGAAAAGTGAAGAGCGGGTTGATCAAGCTCAAATTTCGCGTAGTTCTCTTTTACTTTTGTCGGGTCCGTACCGAAAAAGCTTTTATAGAACTCTAGAGATTTTTCTAAGTCTGAACAATTGACTGCAACATGCATGCGTTGAATCATCATAATCTCTCCTTCTTTTTAAGATAGTAGCAATAACCATAAGTAAAGGCCGGTAAGCGTTATGAAAAGTGTTGGGACAGTCAAAATGATTCCGACTTTGAAATAATAGCCCCATGTGATCTTTACACCTTTTTTCGATAAGACATGCAGCCATAAAAGAGTGGCAAGTGAACCAATCGGTGTGATTTTTGGTCCTAAATCAGAACCAATTACATTTGCATAGATCAATGCTTCACGAATAACTCCTGATGTATCCGTTCCCTGTATAGCTAGTGCATCGATCATAACCGTTGGCATGTTGTTCATAACAGATGATAATATAGCCGCCAAGAAACCCATTCCAATTGTAGCAGAGAACAATCCTTGATCAGCGATAACTTGAATCCAGTTGCCTAGCATATCTGTAAGTCCTGCATTACGGAGACCATAAACGACTACATACATTCCTATTGAAAAGACAACAACAGTCCACGGTGCATCTTTAATTACTTTTTTTGTGTGAATTGCAGGACTTTTACGAGCAACGATGATAAAGAAAAGAGCTGCAGCTCCTGCAATGAATGAGACAGGAACACCAATAAATTCACTCGTTAAATACCCGATTAATAGAACTGCTAGTATAATCCATGATAGCTTGAACATCTTCTCATCTCGAATGGCTTCTTTTGGTTGTTTGAGCTGAGAGAGATCATAGTTCTTCGGTATATCTTTTCTGAAAAAGAGGAACAAAACGAGCATACTAGCGAACAGTGAAAAGAAGTTCGGCACGATCATGCGGCTTGCGTATTCAACGAATCCGATGTTAAAGAAATCTGCAGACACGATATTTACTAAGTTTGAGACGACAAGCGGTAATGATGTGGTATCTGCAATAAACCCACTTGCCATAATAAACGGTAATATCATAGCTTCTTTTAATTTCAATGCCCGAACTTGAGCAAGTACGATAGGAGTCAGAATTAATGCTGCGCCATCATTTGCAAAAAAGGCTGAAACTGCAGCTCCGAGCAGAATCACATAGGCAAACATTTTCTTACCGTTTCCACCTGCAAGTCGCGCCATATGTAAGGCTGACCATTCGAAGAAACCGATCTCATCTAAAATAATTGATATGAGTATGATCGCAACAAACGCTAATGTAGCATTCCACACAATCCCGGTAACTGTCCACACATCAGCGAGTGAAACCACGCCAAGAAGAAGTGCGATGATAGCTCCAACGGTCGCAGACCAACCGATGGAAAGACCGCGTGGCTGCCAGATAACAAAAATAATCGTAACTAAAAATACAGCGAAGGCCATTAACGCCATGCTGTTCATAAGAATCCCCCCTATTTATGTAATTCTAAGTTAGCAACAAACTTTTCCACCTGAAGCTTTTAACTCTTCAATCTTAGCTGACATATCAGGTAGTGCTTCTAAATTTGCTTTAATGAATGGATAGATTTCTCCATCAATGGAGTAGAAGATCCATTGGCTGTTACGTCGTTCTTTAACGAGTTTAGCTTGCTTCAATTTTCTTAAGTGTTGTGAAATACTAGGCTGTGTCATCTTTAAGATATCAACTAACTCACATACACATAACTCTTCGTGGCGGAGTAATGCTAATATATTCAATCGTGTTTTATCTGCCATTGCTTTATAACATTCCGTTAACTGATCAAGTTCCATAATTGACTTCACCTCATTAGTATATAACCATATGTTTATATAAAATGTCAAAGAATATATAAATAAATATTGATATAAGGATATACTTATATTATGATGGTCTCGAAAGAAGTTCTTTACTACAGGAGGTTTTACAAAATGGCTAAACCAATCATCTATTTCCTTTGCACAGGTAATTCTTGTCGTTCTCAAATGGCAGAAGGATTTGGACACCACTACCTTGGTGATAAATATGACGTATACTCAGCTGGCATCGAAGCACATGGTGTGAATCCAAACGCGATTAAAGCGATGAAAGAAGTGGATATTGACATCACGAACCAGACATCAGATGTGATCGACAAAGACATTCTAGAAAAAGCAGACTTAGTCGTAACGCTATGTGGTCATGCAAACGATGTATGTCCAGCAACACCACCTCACAAAACACGTGAACATTGGGGATTCGATGATCCAGCAGGAAAAGAGTGGAGTGAATTCCAACGCGTTCGTGACGAAATCGCGGCACGTATCAAACGCTTTGCTGAAACAGGAGAATAAAGTTATACAAAGCTCAGGGACTTCATAGTTCCTGAGCTTTTTTAGTATGATTTTCTTCATTTCGCTCATGTTACTAATGAGGTGATCATGTGAAACGTCTATTTATTTGCGGATTGATTTTTATAAGTATATTCATTAGCCATACAAACTTTGCGGAAGCTTCTGATAGAAGAGCGGCATTTATAAGAAGTGATGGACTTTGGCTTAAAGAAGGTGAATTAGAAAGAAAGCTTGTTGAAAGTTCAGGGCTTACTCATCCAACGTTCTCAAGCAACGGAACATACATCAGTTACATAGCGCATAGAGGAAAAGAGCTATGGGTCTATAACCGTGTAACGCGTTTAAAAAGAAAAGTATTCGATGGCGATGTGAGTTTGACGAGATGGTCTCCGACAGAATCCAAGCTTGCGTGGAAAAGTGGTGGTGTGCTCAATGTGATCGACCTAACAAGACCTGCTTCATCCTTTCAAAATGTCATCCTAGGCACAGGAAACTACAGTTGGACACCTGACGGGAGAGGGTTTGTTGTCTCATCTTCTGCAAATTTAGAGCCTGATGGCTGGAGTCCAGTTCGACTTTTTTATGTTCCTTTAAATGCAAACGGAGATTTAAAAAAAGTACAGAACATTACTACGCTGCCTAAGATGAGTGATACGTTCTTTGCTATAGGTACTACAGAATTCAAGTGGGGGATGGATGATCAGTGGTTTGCGTTCATCGCATGTCCAACAGCATCCATGTCGGCAGACAGCAACACGTTAATGGTTGTTTCTTTAGACGGCTCTAAAACTCGTATGATTGGAAACATGTTGGATCAGCCGAACTGGTTCAACTGGTCGCCGAATACAAAACAGCTCGGCTACATAAAAGGGATCGGAAGGCTGACATCTGAAAATAAACGATTGACGGTATGGAATCCTAAGAGCGGTAAAGAAATAAATCTAAGTTATACCGGTTATGCGGACGGCGATTTTACTTGGTTGAATGATAGGAACATCATAGTAAGCCGTCAGATTGAATGGGGTTATGGGGTACCCCAGGAAAAAAGGGCAAAGCCATTCTTAGTCAGTGTAAAAATAGATGACGGAAGTGGAAAGAGATTAACGAATCCAGCTCGTGGGGAAGCTGATGTTTATCCAAAAACATTACCAGGTGAACAACTGACATGGATTCGTACAAATACCCAGAGTGCAAAAGTAATGGTAAAAGAAGGTTTAGATGCACCTGAAACCTTATGGATTAATAATCTACGAACTCCACAAGATTGTTCTGGATGGTCGTGCATGTTAGATATATATGAAGCAAGGTAAAAACAAGGTGGATCCGTGAAAATGGATTCCCCTTTTTACTTTGAGTAAAAGAAGTTTATGAAACCCGTCCAATATTTCACTTGTTTTCTCATGAATGCCTGTTTTGTTTCATACAGTTAAAAGTAAGGAAATAGCAGGAGGGGGAAAATATGAACTGGGACTTGCAAAATAAGGAGCTAGAAAAAGCAATAGCTGAAATTACCGAGATTGCTGACCACTTTGGCCTTGATTTTTACCCGATGCGGTATGAGATATGTCCTGCCGATATTATTTATACATTTGGTGCGTACGGAATGCCAACCCGTTTCTCTCATTGGAGCTTCGGCAAACAGTTTCATAAAATGAAGCTTCAATATGACTTAGGACTGAGTAAAATTTATGAGCTTGTTATTAACTCAGATCCTTGTTATGCATTCTTACTTGATACGAATTCGCTTATCCAGAATAAATTAATCATTGCCCATGTACTTGCACACTGTGATTTCTTCAAAAACAACGTTCGCTTTTCAAATACGAGAAGAGACATGGTTGAATGCATGACAGCAACAGCTGAACGAGTCGCTCAATATGAACATCTATACGGCAAGAAAGAGGTCGAACAGTTCTTAGACGCTGTTCTCGCCATACAAGAACATATCGATCCATCACTTGTGCGAAACAAGTTAAATTATGTATTTGAAGATGAGGAAGATCTTACGCCTAAGAAAGAAACACCTTACGATGATCTATGGAAACTCGATGACAAGAAAGGTCCCAAACCAGCATTGAAAAAGAAAAAATCATTTCCACCACAACCTGAGAAGGATATTTTGTTATTTATCGAGCAATATAGCCGCGAGCTTGAAGAATGGCAGCGTGATATCCTTTCCATGATGAGAGAAGAGATGCTCTATTTCTGGCCACAGCTTGAAACGAAAATCATGAACGAAGGCTGGGCTAGCTATTGGCACGCAAAGATCCTGCAAGAGATGGATTTGACTTCACACGAGACTATTGAATTCGCGAAACTGAACGCTGGAGTTGTTCAGCCGTCGAAGACATCGATCAACCCGTATTACTTAGGCTTACAGATTTTTAAAGACATTGAAGATCGCTACAACAACCCTGATGCAGAGTTAATCAGACAAGGAGTAAAACCTGGTTCAGGACGTGAGAAAATGTTCGAAGTGCGTGAACTAGAATCCGATATGTCTTTCATCCGAAACTATTTAACGAAAGATCTCGCTCAGCGGGAAGACATGTATCTGTTTCAAAAACAAGGTAAGGAATACAAGGTGGTTGATAAGCAGTGGGAAGAAGTACGTGATCAGCTTGTAGGGATGAGGGTAAACGGAGGATTTCCATATATCACGGTCAACGACGCCGATTATATGAAAAACGGAGAGCTCTACCTCAATCATAGCTTTGAAGATATGGAGCTGGATGTGAAATATCTAGAAAAAGTGCTTCCACATCTTCATCACCTATGGGGACGTCCTGTTCATATGGAGACGAGAATTGAACAGAAGCCTGTTTTATTTACGTATGATGGGAAGACGGTGCATCGGAAGTATCTATAAATTAAACAAGTGTTTAATGTTAACGAGGAAAGCACGCTTAAAAAAGTGTGCTTTTTTTCTGTACAAGAAAATATAAACTCAGCAAACAAGTTTGTTTTTTGCTATTTTTAATACAAATAGTTTGAAAGGAAGTTGAAATAGTATGTGCAGTTCTTACTTTATAGATAATATGCATACCAATGATTGGACACATGTAAGAAACATCTATTTAAAAGGCATCACTACAGGTAATGCTACCTTTCAGCAGGAAGCTCCTTCATGGAATGAATGGGATAACAGTCATTTATCATGTTGTCGTTTCGTTGTTCGTTCTAGCGATCGAGTATCAGGGTGGGCTGCCTTAAGTGCTGTGTCAAGCAGGTGTGTATATGCTGGAGTTGCTGAAGTAAGCGTTTATGTAGATTCTGATTACCAAGGAAAGGGGATTGGAAGCTCTCTTATGAAAATCCTCATTGAAGATAGTGAGAAAAATGGCATTTGGACATTACAAGCAGGGATTTTTCCTGAAAACCAGTCGAGTGTAGCTCTACATAAAAAATGGGGATTTAAAGAAGTGGGTACAAGAGAAAAAATTGGTGAGATGAACGGAGTGTGGCGTGATGTCATCTTGCTGGAACGAAGAAGTAAAAAAGTTGGAGTATAAAAAAAAATCAATTTTTTTTGATTTATTAGTTGCGAATTAGTAAATAAAGGATATAATGAAATTACATCAAATAATTTTGATGTTAGGAGTGATACAAATGAAAAAAGAAATTCCTTTATTAAATACCATAACTACAGCATCAAACCAAGATTTAGAGAAATATGAACAAAAGTTTAAAGCGCTCGCTGATCAGCAGCGACTGCAAATTATCAATATCCTGGCTGTTAAAGAAAGTGTATGTGTTTGTGATCTCACGCCGATTATTGACATGCCGCAATCTAAGCTATCGTATCATCTAAAAATTCTGTTAGAAGCAGACTTGATAAAAAAGGAAAAACAAGGTACCTGGAACTATTATTCTTTGAATGTAAGTGAACTAAAAGGAATTTTATCAGATCAATTATGCTGTGTGTTTTTACCATCATCTTGTTAAATGACGTACTACGCTTGTAGTGCTTCATTTTTACATAAAACATCAAATTTTTTTGATGTATAAATCAATTATTTTTGATATAACGGAGGACGATTTTTATGAATATTTATTTTCTTGAAAAGATGATTGAAATGAAGAAAAGAGAAGTGGAAAATTTTGCGAAAGAAAATGGCAGACCAAAACAAATAAAATCAAACACTTTTAGTAGATCACCCTTAATAAAGAGGGAAACAACACAATCAAATCAAGTATGCTGCGCTTGATAAAAAGGGAGAAGAAATATTATGTGGATGGATACCTTTCAAAGTTTTTTAAGTATAGCCCTAGAACTGACTATTCTGTTCGTAGTGATCTCGTTTGTTATCAATTTACTTCAAACTTATATCCCTTATGAAAAAGTTGAGAAATATTTGGGAGGAAAGAACAAAGGAATAGGAGCATTATTCGCATTACTCTTTGCTTTTGTAACACCTTTTTGTTCTTGCTCTACCATACCAGTTGTTGTGAACATGTTAAAAAAGAAAATGCCTTTTTCCATAGTGATGGTATTTCTTTTTTCCTCACCCGTACTTGATCCCACGATCATCACTATTATGGGAGTGTTATTAGGGTGGAAAGTAACGATCCTCTACACCATCATCACAGCGGTATTTTCTGTGATCATCGGTTTTGCACTTGAAGCATTAGGATTTGAGAAATCAGTAAAGAACGTCGTGATGTCAGGGTATCAAGAAGAAACGAAAAAGTTTGATGTGAAAGTTGCTCTTTTAGAAACAATGAATTTGATGAGGAGTGTTTATCCTTATCTTTTACTCGGAGCAGCTATTGGAGCTGTTATTCATGGATTGGTACCAACAAATTGGATTGCAAATACGTTTGGCAGCGATAACTGGTGGATCGTTCCGATAGCGGCGGTTGTAGGGATTCCTTTATACATCAGGCTATCGAGCATGATTCCGATCTCTCAAGTTCTGATCGCAAAAGGAATGGCGCTTGGCCCTGTGATGGCACTCATGATCTCATCAGCTGGTGCTAGCCTTCCAGAGGTTGTTCTCTTAAAGTCCATTTTCAAGAAAGAACTCGTCATTATGTTTGTCCTATCTGTGATTACCATGTCAACAATCTCTGGTTTTATTTTCTATCTTGTTTAAGATCTTTCACAAAGCTTGAAAGGAGGTGAGATTAATGAGTTTCATAAAAATTTTCTATGGAAACAAAAATGAAAAAGAAGCTAACTGCTGCAGCGTTCAAATTGTTGAAGTAAGTGATAGAGAAGAAGCAGTATGTTGTGAAACAGAGAATAGTAAAGCTCAAAACAAATGTTGCGTATAAATTAGCAAAAATCAATCCACATATTCTGCTAAAAAACATTCCTATTTTAGGGATGTTTTTTTATGAATAAGAACATACAAGTTGAAGTAGCTCGTTCAGGCCCAACAAGCAATCTCCATTCTAAACCATTTGAATACTGACCCCGCCATTGAATTTAGACAGATGAGTTCCTGAGGAGTGAAACGAACAAATGTGAATCACCGCTTGCCCCGCGGAAAGCGAGTATCTGAATCGGACATCAACGTCTTTCACAAACAACAAAGTCTACGTAACATCCATTCGTTTTTGAACGTTTCGTGACAGGTAGAACTGTCCAGTTGACTGTATGGTTTTGGCTGTTGTACATTGTATGTAATTATCAAGAGGAAGAGGTGAGGATATTGGGAAGGCGTATCGTATTGGTGAACTAGCAGAGGTAACAAATGTATCTAAAAGAACCATCGACTATTATTCCCAGATTGGTTTACTCCAGCCTCTTCGAACGGATTCGAATTATCGATTATATGACGAAGAGACGATTCATGTATTAGGGTTGATTGAGCATTATAAGAAGCTGAACATGCCCTTGCATGAAATCAAGTCTGTGATTGAACTAGTCAAATTGAAAAGTACTGAAAATGAACAGGTCGAGAAGTACGTGGACCAGATCGCAGAGCTCATGAAACACCTAGAGGCAGAGATCAAAGAGATCAAACCAATCATGGAGAGCTTAAACGATAAGCAAAGAGAGCTGCTCTTAAATAAAGTCTCTCCTCAAGGCATGACTTTAGCGCATTCATTACTTTTACTTTTCGGGTAAATAATAGTTGAGAGATATTCTTCGTGTTAAACGATCTAAACTATTTATAAAACCTGGGAGGTGTATTCCTTGTGGTTCATGTAACCATGAGGAGAACATTTGGAGATTATTAACTTAATTATGGTAGCTATTTTAATCGCGTTGACTGCTTTTTTTGTAGCTACCGAATTCGCGATTGTAAAGATTCGTACAACAAGACTGGATCAACTCGTTGCAGAAGGAAATACGAAAGCGGTAGCTGCTAGAAAGGTTGTCGGAAACCTCGACGAGTACCTTTCAGCCTGTCAGCTTGGTATAACCATTACAGCATTAGGATTAGGGTGGTTAGGAGAGCCGACGGTAGAGCACTTGTTGCATCCGCTTTTTGTAGAGTTTGATCTGTCTGAGTCTGTTTCTAGTATCTTATCGTTTATTATCGCCTTTGCTTTAATTACATTCTTACACGTAGTTATTGGAGAGCTGGCACCAAAAACACTCGCTATTCAAAAGGCGGAAGCCGTTACGTTAAGAATTGCAAAACCAATCATGTTTTTCTATAAGATTATGTATCCGTTTATTAAAACATTGAACGGATCTGCGCGTATTTTTACAGGATGGTTTGGTTTGAAACCTGCATCTGAACATGAACTAGCTCACTCGGAGGAAGAGTTGAGACTCATTCTTTCTGAGAGCTATAAAAGCGGTGAGATCAACCAGTCAGAGTTTAAATATGTAAATAATATTTTCCAATTCGACGACCGTACCGCCAAAGAAATCATGGTACCTCGCGTTGATATGGTAACACTAGATAAATCAGAAACAGTTAAAGAAAGCATTGCTGTTGTAACAGAAGAGAACTATACTCGATATCCGATCATAGATGGAGATAAAGACAGTGTTATCGGTATGGTAAACATGAAGCAAGTATTAACAGACTTCGTTAACGGCAAGAATCCAGATGCTTCACTCGAAGAATATGTAAGACCAGTTATTCAGGTTTTTGAAACGATGCCTATACATGATCTATTGTTAAAAATGCAGAAAGAACGTGTTCATATGGCGATCTTGATCGATGAATATGGTGGTACTTCAGGACTTGTTACGGTTGAAGATATTCTTGAAGAAATCGTAGGCGAAATTCGAGATGAATTTGATGAGGATGAAGTGCCTGATATCAAAAAGGTCGATGAAAACAGAACAATTCTTGATGGTAAAGTATTGATTTCAGAAGTGAACGATCTTTTTGGTCTAAACATTAACGATGAAGATGTTGATACGATCGGTGGATGGATTCTTTCTGAAAAGATGGAGATCAAAATGGGCGATGAGGTTTCAGTGGAAAACTATCGTTTCAAGATTTTAGAAATTGATGGGTATCATGTTAAGTCACTTGAAGTATTAAATGTGAAGAACGAAGAATCTATAAACTAATCAAAGAAGACGTGCAAGCTCTGCACGTCTTTTTTATAAAAAAGCAGTAGTTGTTCTTAGCAATTTAGTTCTAGAAACAAAGGAGTTAGTTATGGAGAATTGGTTAATCAATATCATGAACGAATTTGGATATTGGGGAATTCTACTGTTAATCGCATTAGAAAACGTATTTCCTCCGATTCCATCTGAGATCATTTTAACTTTTGGAGGGTTCATGACGCACTCTTCAGATTTAAATATAGTAGGTGTTATTTTAGCCGCGACAGTCGGTTCTGTTTTGGGAGCGGTGATTCTATATGGTGTAGGACTGCAGCTTGATGTGGAACGTATGGAGAAGATCGTTGACAGATGGGGACATATCCTTCGATTAACGAAGAAGGATATTCACAAAGCAGATGCATGGTTTGATAAATATGGTCCATGGACGGTATTCTTTTGTCGTTTCATTCCGTTGATTCGAAGCTTAATCTCTATTCCGGCGGGCATGTCCAATATGAATTTTGGTTTATTCCTTGTTCTTACAACATTCGGAACATTGATCTGGAACATTGCTCTCGTTAATCTGGGTGCGTATTTTGGAGCGTCATGGGAAGTCATTGTAGGGTATATGGACGTTTACTCCAAAATCATCTATGCTGTTTTGGCGTTACTCTTTGTTTCTGTTGTCATTCTTTATATACGAAAACGCAGACAAAATAGCTAACTTTAGTCTTAATTAAACATAAATGTCCGTTTTGAAGAATCTCCTAGTGATAGGGGATTCTTTTTTTTGGAGGTGAACTAGGGATGTGGAGTTGGATGGTTTCAAAGATCCTATACACTTCGAGGGTTAGAGGTCTCCCGTTCAAAGAAACCAAAGTGGTCTTTACAGACAAAAACAATATGTATATAAAAGAACGAGAAGCTCTGCATCAAAAAATTTTAGCTACACTCATTAAACGATCAAAAATGGATAACCTTCAACCTCCGATCGCTGTGTTAGTTGGAGGAGGGAGTGCTTCTGGTAAAACATCTTTGTGTGAAAGTATCGTGAAACAAAACATAAAAAAGAAGAAAAGACATTTGATCTCAATTGATCCGGACGAAATAAAAAAAATGATTCCTGAGTATCAATCGTATCAAAAAAAATTTCCTAGTTCAGCCGCTGCCCTTGTTCATAAAGAATCGGTGGATATCTCCGAAAAGTTAGTCCATCACATGTTAGAAACAAAAAGGTCGTTCCTGCTAGAAGGAACAATGGCGAAAACAGGTAAGTATGTATCTCTAGTGAACAGCTTACAAAAAAGAAGATATGAAGTAATCGTATATATTGTAGATGTTCCTGTTGATGTTGCAATCGATAGAGAAGCAATCAGAGCTAAAAAAACGGGGCGATCTATACCTCGGCATGTTATTGAACATACACATCGGCGTATTCCAAAAACTTTTTTAGCTATTAAGGAGGAAGTGTCTTTTTTTGAGGGGTATGACAATCAAAATGGATTAAAGCTCTTTATCTCTAACCATTTCATAGATGAAAATAGGTATAAAGAATTTTTGAGAAAGAGTATGATTAGAGTTGAATGATGGAATCGAGACAGCGTTCGAATTCGTCAATCCATATCCTTTTGGATTGATAGAAGATAGAGAATGCCCAGTAAAGTGCAGTTTCATGGGAATGAAGATCTGAGAATGAATGAGTCATTAAGTACTTTTTTATGAAGGGATAGGCTTGTTTCTCTTTCATTGTACTTATTATCATAAGGTTTTTACCGATTTCTGATATAAACGCTTCTTGATCGTGATTTTTGAATTCTGAACTGTTCATCCACTTTTTTGGTGGGAGTTTGATAATCATCGGACTTGATAAACAACGTAGAGCTCTATTGTTATGAAACGAAAGTTGTTCTTTAAATGGAGATGCTTTTATTTCACCTGTACTGTTAAAATGTCCACTCCAAACAGGACCATATACAAAGTCGTAACCATGCTTCATTCCTTTACGAGACGTTTTTACAAAGTCTTTCCAATCATCCTTATTTAATTTCCATTTCTCATCGTGTGGTAAAGGGAAGATTCTGCCCTGTAATCTTCCTAGAGCATATAAATCCACTGAGAATGCTAAATAAGCTGGGATCTTTGTGTCAGGGTGGTTTAGATAATCTGATTCAGTAAAGTTTAATAAATCTAGTATATGGGGTGAAAGTTGCTTGTTCTTTGCTCTAAAGTAAGACCAAGATTTAGCTTGTTCTCTACTAAAAGTTACGTAAAAGCCTTGACCAAAATCAGTTCTCAATCTTTGTGCTTCTAACCAGATACCGTTTTGTTGGATAAGCTTAGCAGCAAATAATTTAGTACCATGATAGACCGTACGATATCGATTGTTTGCAAGCAAATTGATCTCCCCCTTATACATGTAATATGTAAAATGGAAAAGAAGGTTACAGATGGAGATTTGAATAGTACATATTTGCCAAACACCCTCATTCGGGTGTTTTTTTGATAATATTTACAATTTTGTGAATGTATTAGAAAATACATTTTCAACAACTGTTAAAAAATGTATAATAAATTAGAACGGTCGTTCAAATTATGAAAGGAATTAAAGCAGTGAGTAAAAGAAGATACAACAGTGAAACAGCAAAACTCGAAATCATGGAGAAAGCCTTTTTACTCTTTTCGCAAAAAGGTTACACACAAACTTCGGTTTCTGATATCTCAAAAGCTTCTGGATATAGCAAAGGACACATTTATTATCATTTTGAGAATAAAGAAAAGTTGTTTGTATTATTAGCTCAACGAACAATGAAGGAATGGTATTTGAAGTGGATGAATAAAGAACCTGAATTTACTTGTGCATCCGATAAGCTTTATGGAATGGCTTTGCATGTTCTTTATAATTACCAAACTCCTCTTTTAAAAGGAGGACAAGAGCTTGCTTCCAATCCTGAATCTAGTCCAGAATCCATTAAGCAGCTATACGAATTAGCGGTCATTCCAATGGGTGCTTATCGTGCAATTCTCGTTCAAGGGATAGAAGAAGGCGAATTTAAGAAAGGCAATATCGATGAATGGACGGTTTTGATCGGCACATGGCTTGGTGGCCTTTGTCAGCTTACGAATACTCAGGAACTTCACACCTTAGAACCGCTCTTTAAGAATGCTGTAAGTATTTTTTTAGGATCCATCCACAAATAAGGAGGAAACGGTATGAGAATCGGATTAATCGGTGACAGTCTGACAGAAGGAAGACCTGGTGTTTCTTTTTTTAAACTCTTACAGAAACAATATCCCCGCATGACGTTTGTAAACCTAGGCAAACCGGGGGAGTCTGTTAAAAGCTTGCATAGCCGCCTAACAAAAAAGAAGTTAGAAGCCTTTGATCTTGCTTTCCTTTGGATTGGTGTTAATGATGTCTATTCAAAATTACTAAGTGTTCAAGCACAACCTGTTGCAGAAGATCATGAAGAGTTTAAAGCGTATTATCAAAAAAATTTAGAGTGTGTCTTATCTTCCTCAAAAGTTGTAATTACGGTTACTCCAGCAATAGTTGGTGAGGATCTGAATAATGTCTCAAATCAAGAGATTAAACAATTAAATACCCTCATTACATCCATCGCTCACAAACATACAAATGTTTCCATACTTAATCTACACACCGTTTTTGAAAACCACCTCTCTTCAATAAAGAGTTCCGACTATATCAGTACAAAAGTATTAACAGTTATGAAAGATGTTCTTTTTTATAAAAAAACATCAAGAATCGATCAGTTGTCAAAGAAACGTGGGTTGCATCTGACACTTGATGGCATTCATTTGAACAGTAAAGGCGCTCAAATTGTTGCAGATGAATATGCAGCAATAATTGATCAACATCAATTTATTGAAAAGGATGCATTGAAGTAATCATAGTTAAAAATAAGTAACAAAGGTGGTTGGTTCGATGGATGAGCGAAGAGTTGCGATTGTAACAGGCGGAGCTTCGGGGATCGGTTACGCACTTTGTGAGGAGCTCGTCTCACAAAACGTGTTTGTCATCATCACGGATATCAATCAAGAATTAGGTATACAGGTTGAAGAGAAATTAAACAGTGGAGCCAAAAATGCAAGATTTCAATTTTTAGACGTAACGGATGCTAAAAGTGTAGAGAAAGCTATAAAAGATATATATACGGAGTTTGGAAGGCTAGATTATTTGTTTAATAATGCTGGCATAGCGATGTATGGTGAATTGTATGATACGCCTCTAGACGACTGGCATTCAATTATGAATGTTAATCTTTGGGGAGTTATACACGGAACTCACGCAGGATATCGAATAATGAAACAACAAGGGTTTGGCCATATCGTAAACACAGCTTCTGCTGCGGGACTAGGTCCATCTCCCGTTTCTGCAGCCTATGGAACCACGAAACACGCAGTAGTTGGATTAACAACTTCTCTTCATTATGAGGCAGAAGAATTCGGCATTAAAGTGAGTACACTTTGTCCTACGTTCGTGGACACACCAATCTTCGAGAAAGCAAAAGCTATTCAAATAGATAAAGATGTGATTATGAAGCAATTTCAAAAACAAAAGATGATGTCTCCAGAAAAACTAGCAAAACTAACAATCGATGGCATACATAAAAATAAGCCTATCATATGCCCTATGCCGATGCGAAGAACGATGGACGTTTTTTTTACGCTATTTCCTGTAGCACATAGAGGATTGATGAGGCTGGTTTGCAGAGTAAGCCGAAAAGCGAGGCTAACTAAAAAAATAAAGTGAACTGCTAGCGTTCTAGAGCAGTTCATTTTTTATTTAAGCCGTGAATTCTTCGTTATAATACAAGTAATCTAACTTTTGGAGGAGTAATGATCGTGAAAACCATTTTGATCGTGGAGGATGAACCAAAGCTGTTGGAAGTTGTCTCTTCATACTTAAAAAAGGAAGGGTTTAACACTTTAGAAGCTCTTACTGCTAACGATGCTATTTATTTTATAAAAAATAACTCTGTAGATTTCGTAATACTCGACCTTATGTTGCCAGATATGAGTGGAGAAGCACTCTGTCAGAGAATTAGACAGACCCACACATTACCGATTTTAATGTTGACTGCAAAGGTGAGTGAAGAAGATCGCATCAATGGATTATCTCTCGGTGCTGACGATTATATGGTGAAACCTTTTAGCCCGCGCGAACTTGTTTTACGGGTTAAAACGATATTGCGCCGAACAGGAGATGAGGGGTTATTGGCTGAGCAGATTACTTATAACAAAGGAGAACTTAAAGTCGATGCTCGTAAACAAGAAGTTTACGTACATGGAGATCTTGTCAACCTTACACCGAATGAATATAAACTATTGCTGACATTTGGCAGACATCCAAATCGTGTTTTTTCGAGAGAGGAATTAGTGGAGAAGATTTTAGGGTTCGATTATGAAGGTGACACTAGAACCATCGATCAACACGTCAAAAATTTAAGGTCTAAACTTGAGACTGATCCTAAGAACCCGCGTTATATCGTTACAGTGTTCGGGGTAGGATATAAGTTTACTGGAGGCAGCCATGTTTAAAGGTCTGCATTCAAGACTGACACTCATTTTTATTTTGGCTGCGTCATCCATTCTCATTATTGCCGGTCTTATCATCATGTACGAAGTCCACTTCCATTTTACGATGTTTCAAAAAGATGTGCCGGAATTTAATAGTATAGAGCCTTTAACGCATCACTTTGAAAAGGCGCTGTTAAGTTCAGTTCTTTGGACGTCGATCGGTGCAATACTTTTAGTCTGTATCATTAGTTATTTTGTGGCTAAGAACTTATCAAAACCTATGGTAGAGATGAGAAAAGTGGCAGAAAAGATGGCTAAGGGAGAGCTTCACGTCAGAGTGAAGACACTTGGAGATGATGAGCTCAATGACCTGGGTAACTCTCTAAATCAGCTTGCCGCTAAACTACAATTACAGGAAACTTACCGTAAAAATATGACTTCAGATATTGCTCATGAGCTCAGAACCCCATTAGCGACGATTAAAAGTCATTTAGAGGCTTTTGAAGATGGGGTTTTCGAGCCAACTACAGCCCGTATACAGTCATTAACAGGTGAAATCGATCGACTGATTACAATCGTGCAGGATCTTGAATATTTAACAGCCATGGAGGCACCTGAGTTCTCACTAAATAAGAAACCACAACAACTAAACCATATCCTCATAAAAAGTGTGGATGCCGTATCAGGAGCATTTATACAAAAGGGAATATTACTTCGAAGTGAATTGGATAGTGATATTGAATTAAATATGGATGGCAAACGAATGTCTCAAGTGTTTATGAACCTGTTCAGTAATGCGTTAAGGTATACACCTAGAGGGGGAGAAGTTACGGTTGTGACTCATGTTTATACCGAATCAGTATTGATATCCATACGAGATACAGGAATCGGCATTCCAGAAGAAGAGAGTAAACACGTGTTTGAACGCTTCTATCGAGGAGAAAAATCAAGGAACAGAGAACATGGAGGCAGCGGGATCGGTTTGACGATTGTAAAAAGAATCGTTGAAGCTCACGATGGACAGATTTGGATAAATGAGGAGTATAAGCGAGGAACTGATGTGAAAATGAAATTTTTCAGATAAGGAAGCCGGCGTGATTAGGGACGCCGGCTTTTTTCGATATTCATGTGTGCTTTGTCGAAAAGCCTATAAACTTTTTGAAGGACTATAAATGGAGATTTCGAGCCTATAACTGCAGACTAAGGGTCTATAAAATATTTTTAAGGCCCATAAATCCATATTTCGGGCCTATAAAAATTATTTGCCCTTAGATAGCTCGCTTTCTGTCACCCATTTGTGGTTCTTGATACGTTCTCCACCTGTTGTAGGCGTATAGTCGACCATATAGACGGTAGTTTGTTCAGCAGAATCAATTGTAGCTTTTGCGCCTTTCATACCTTTCATATGATCTGCTTCAAGGATAACTTCTGTTCCTGAAGTTAGAGGTTTATCACCTGCATCTTTGATCTCTTCGTGTATGACCCACTTGTGATCCTTTACTTTTTTTCCACCTGTTGTAGGTGTGTAACTTACGGTATATACGGTTGTATCATATGCACCAACGATTGTAGCTTCTGCATCGTTCATACCTTTCATATGATCTGCATGAATAACCGCTTTACTTCCAACTTCATATGTTGGATTTGCTTCCTCCTTAAGTCCTTCAGGCACTTCTCCAGAACTTGAATGGTTCATCTCTCCATGATCTGCATGATCTTGACTATTTTCATTCTTTTTTGTTTCCTCATCTTTTCCACATGCTGAAAGAACGAGTGAGAATGAGAGCAACATCGTGATAAATAGTTTATTTTTAACCATTAATAAAACCTCCTTTATGGGCTAGTGTTAGTATTCTTCTTCATGAGAACTTTATGAACATATGACTAGCATAAAGGACACTTATGTAGAAGTTGTGAAGAGAATGATTATTAAAATAGAAAAGAAACTGCTTCGTTCAATAAGAACTCAAGCAGTTTCTTTTTAGAAATTTAAACAAACGTTTAATTCATTTTATAAGAATGACATCAATAAACCACCAATTGCACCAGTAATAACGATTACCCATGGAGGCAGTTTCCAATATACCAACATGCTGAACAGTACTGCTGCAAATGCAAAGTCTATCGGTTTAAGGATCGTTGTTGTCCAAATAGGCTGATAGAAGGCGGATATTAGAATTCCAACAACTGCAGCATTAACACCCATTAAAGCTCCTTTGATCTTAGCATTCTGTCTAAGCATGTTCCAAAAGGGAAGAGCGCCTAAGATTAATAGAAAAGCAGGTAAAAAGATTGCGACTGTAGCAAGTAATCCGCCTTGCCATCCGTTCATCACTGCCCCAATGTAGGCTGCAAACGTGAACAGAGGACCAGGTACGGCTTGGGCTGCTCCATAACCGGCCAAAAATGCTTCTTCACTGATCCAGCCGGATGGTACGAATTCTCGCTCAAGTAACGGAAGAACTACATGTCCGCCTCCGAATACAAGTGATCCAGAACGATAGAAGCTGTCAAAGATCGCGATCCAACTGTTTGAAGTCACATCTCTTAAGATCGGCAACAGAAGAAGTAACGCAAAGAATAAACTCAAACAGATTACAGCAAACTTTTTTGAGATAGGAAATTCATATTTTGTTTCATCGTTATCTGTTTGGTCCCTGTATAATAAAAATCCTAATAAGCCTGCTAATAGGATGACACCCACCTGAGAGAACGCAGTCTGCCACAATAGTGTTCCAATTAGTGCTAACAATGCGATGGTTTTTCTTTTTAAATCTGGTGTTAACTTTTCGGCCATTCCTAAAATGGCATGTGCCACAACAGCAACGGCTACGAGCTTTAATCCATGAATCCAGCTGAGATCTGAAACATTTAATCCTTGCAGGATAAGTGCGAAAACGATGAGCGCGATAACGGAAGGGAAGGTAAAACCGATAAAGGATACAATTCCTCCTAACACACCTCCTCGCATAACACCGATGCCTATTCCCACTTGGCTACTAGCAGGCCCAGGGAGAAACTGACAGAGAGCTACAAGGTCTGCGTAGCTTTTTTCATCCATCCATTTGCGTTTTCTAACGTATTCTTCATGAAAATAACCTAGGTGCGCGATGGGTCCACCAAAAGAAGTGAGACCAAGTCTTGTTGAAACGATAAGAATTTCTAATAGTGTTTTAAGTAAACTTTTGTTTTCTGTCATGTATGATCACCTCTTACTCTTTGATTTCTTTAAACAGTTCATAAGCTTTTGCTCTTGCTTCAGATAAGACGACTTTGCCTTTTTCAGTTGCGGTGTAGTACTTTCTAATTTTTCCTTCAACGTTCTTGTTTTCCTTTGTCAAAAGTCCGTCTGATTCCATGGAGTGAAGAATCGGATATAGTGTACCTGTGCTAATTTTATAGCCGTGTTCTCTGAGTTCTTCTAGCATCCATACGCCATAAATCGGGTGTTCAAGCGCATGATGCAGAATGTGTATTTGTATGAAACCAAGAAAAAGTTTTCTTAAAGTTTTCTCTTCCATATAATCACCGCCTATATTCGCATCTCAATATTGATTACCTATATCGGTTTTCGAAATAAAAATAACATGAGTTCCTTTTCTTTTCAACCTAATCACTATAAGGTTTACATACTCTTTATATTTCTACTGTAGAAGAAGATTTAATTTGATTGTTTCTCTTAATAACAAACCGATTGGAGAGGAAGTCATGGATACCAACTGATAAGTATCTCGCCAATGATCAATGAGAAAGCTCACATATGTAGTATTGCCTTGTCTATTTAGGAGTAAGTAAAATCTCTTGAATGTCTATCATTCATGGTGCACACCGCACGCAACGCGAAAAGCGAACATCCTGAAACAGAAAACAACTACACCTAAGAACAACCACCAATGCGAAAAAATTCTTCAAAATCTTTTAACACTTGTCTCTATTATTATTTTCACAGTTTAGCCATTTACTGGTTCTTTAGTGATAAAATCATTAAAGGTATGATAATAAAACTATTTTTCTTGAGGTGAAGAAGATGAAGTCGACATTAACGGTTGCCCATTATCTAAAAGAAAATGCAGAGCTTCTAGCTAATAGAATCGTTGATGATATTATCGGGCAGTTTGGTTTCCAAGTAAGCGAGACCGATATTAGTCAGGCCAGAAAAGTGTATGCAGAATTCCTATCCTTTTTAAGTGAATCTATTGATTGTGAAGAAGGATCTGTACCAGAAGAACTATTGGAGTGGAGTCGAGAAAACGGAGAGAAAACAGCAGCAAAGCATCATCGAATCTCTGATATTTTAATCCGTTATCCTGACACTCGAATGGTGTTTGCGGATTTCATTTTAAATATAAGCATTGATTTCGGACTTTCTACGGAAGATGTGGTATTAATTATTAAGCGTGTTCATCATATGCTGGACGTAAGCCTTAATGAAACGGTTCTTGCCTTTGAACGAAAGTCAGAGGAAATTTTAGAGAAAACAAAGAAAGAGCTTCGTGAGCTTTCAACACCGGTCGTTCCTATCGAGAATGGACTGGCTGTTTTGCCATTGATTGGAACCATCGACGCTGATCGAACAGAGCACCTTATGAATCATGTGCTGCCTAAAATCCCTGAGCTTCAAGTTGAACGGCTAATTATGGATTTTTCAGGAATCGTCGACATTGATACTGAAGTGGCGTCTCATATTTTTAATGTATACCGTGTTCTAGCATTACTTGGTATTAACGTAATGGTGACTGGTTTGCGTCCTGAGCTAGCGATCAGTGCGGTTTCTGAAGGAATCGATTTTTCATCAATAAAAACATTTGCGAATGTAAAACAAGCGATAGAAAGTAACAAACAAAAAAACTAGCATGCGTGCTAGTTTTTTTGTTAGTCTTTATACTTCTGACTTCCTGCATGAACGATTTGAACTTTTACTTTGACTGAAGCCAATGAGTCTTTCTGCAAAGCATACCTTTTAACTATAGACGGTGACTTTCGATAAGTAGAACGTGTTAAATTATAAATATCACTGTCTATGGAAATTCCATTTAAATAAGTCTGCTCAATATCCTTCTTCATTTTATGGACGATTTTCTTTTCAAGTTCTTTACGAGGAACAATATCTAAATTTTCATCGATTGTTGCTTTTGCTTTGACTTCGATTGTATACTTAAGTTCATTTTGAACTGGCTTATTCAGCTTTATTTTATATCCTTTTACGTCAAGTTCAACAACAGTGTCTCCTAAAGAAATCTCCAGCTTGTTCTCTTTTTTTTCTTTCGTTAACCATTCCAATCCATGAAGTTCTGCATCATTCAGCTTTCCTTTAAAGTTCATACTATTAAGTACATAACCTCCATTAATGGTGGGTAACATTGGTTTATCATTATCTTCGTGCCACTTTCCTTTTACTAATTTTATATTAGGAATTATGGCTGATCCGAATGGTTCGCTGCCATCTCTTAATAGCATCTGCATAGATAATGGGTTAACAGAGTGGTTTCTTTGCAACATACTATCTGGATGAAACAAAACTTTGTATGTTGGTGCTTGCTTAAAAAGAGATTTTGCCATTAATACTTCGCTTATTTCTTCTGACGTACCAAAAATCCATGCTGTAAATCGAATTAGAGGATCGTGACCGATATGAGAAATTACTTCACTCAGCTTTTCTTTAATCACCCTCTCGCTAAACAGTATTACTTGCACGTGTCCGTAATATAGAGGGAACTGGGAAGATTTCTCTAACTTCCTGAAAGCCATTGTTAGGGTATCTCCTTCTTCTCTTCCGACTAAAACAGGAGAGTCACCTGCCTGGGCGCCTCCGCCTTCTTGTTTAGCGATTGATGAGAAGACAGCGGATTCGGTATAAACGATATACTTACCATCTTTATAATCCACACCTAAAGCTTCAATATAGAGTTGTTCATTAATGCCCCTAGAGCCCCAGCAACCTGTTAGCATAAGAAGCAAGATTAACAACGTGAACATGAGCTTTGTCTTATTTCTCATTGCGATCACCTTGGCGAGTAGCGTCTTTTGGATACAGGTACGAAGATCTTTTCTTGATAAGAGTAAAAGGAGCTTTAAAAAATGTTTTAAACGTATCAGCCACATTTGGTGCAGCTAAAGATTCTATATATGGATAGTCAAAGGAACGAAGGGAACTGACTAGCAAGAATATACTAAGCATAGATATGAAAAATCCAAACAGTCCAAATGTTGCACACATGAGAAGGGTATATATCCGTAAAAAAAGCAGATTCCCACTCAATGATTGGTTGACGAACGTATAGCTTGCAATCATCGTTATAGCTACAACAACAAGTGTTGTAGGAGAGGTTAACCCTGCCCGGATTGCCGCATCCCCAACTATTAATCCGCCTAATACCGCTACGGTCTGACCAACAGCTCTAGGAAGTCTAGCTCCTGCTTCTTTAAACAATTCAAACAAAACGACCATGATCATCATTTCAAGTGGCAACGATAACGGTAATCCTGTTCTTGAGAGTGTTAACGTTGCAAGAAGGGGATAAGGAAGCTGATCTGGGTGAAAGGTTGTCAGTGCAATCCAGAGTCCGGGTAATGAAACGGTTGTGAAAAGTCCTGTGAATCGAAGAACACGTTCAAACGATACCATGTAAAAACTGGCATGAGCGTCTTCAGGAGACTTCAACGTAATTGCAAGAGAAGATGGTCCGATAAGCACTGTAGGTGAACCGTCTACAATAATAACAAATCTTCCTTGAATTAATGATTGAACCGCAAAATCGGGACGACCTGTATTATCAAGCAGGGGGAAAATGGAAAAAACGGAATCGGATAATTCTTCTTCTAGTTCACTGCTTGATACAAGAGCATCGATATCAATTTTAGAAAGACGCTGTTCGACCCTTACGACGAGATCAGGATCGATTATATCTTCAATAAATAGTAAGGAAATAGCCGTTTGGCTCCTTCTGCCAATCGTAAAAGACTTGCTATTGAGTGAAGATGTTTTTAGACGTTTTCGGATTAACGCGAAATTGATTTCCAAATCTTCAATAAAACCGTCTCGTGCGCCACGGATTGAGATCTCTGTATTCGATTCTTCTGGTGTACGCTTTGGCATATTTGCAAGATTGATGGCACATAGAGAATTGTCGTTTGAACCGGTTAACAGTACTTGACCTGAAAACAAGCTATGCTCTATCTTTCTTTTGTTTTCTGAATCAATAAGGATTTCATGAACCACAAACCGACTTTTTAAAGAGTTAAACATGTCAACATCATCCTGCTGAGCGATGTCATTTAAGAAGGGAAGCAAGCTTTCTTCTAGTAATGGGGTATCAACTAGCCCTTTACAGAACATCAAGGTATATGCATTTTTTGTTTTTTCTGCAAATAAATCTTTTTTTACCACTACGTCTGTGGAATGAGCGAACCAGCTAAGAAGTTCATGAATTTTAGTATTTTCTTTACGGTGGATAAACTTCATCATAGGTTCCTCATTTCTTAACTAGAACATAAAGACAGAAAATCGTTATAATTGGCATCATCACATACATCTGTATCGGAAAGAAGTAATGATACAAAAAGTTAAAAACAGAAATGTTTGATACAGGAGCAAGGGCATAAGCAATTGCAAGTATATATAGGGAAGCAACTAGCCATATCCTGTGTTTTTTTACATCAATCAATTTTGTAACTAAGTACATCAATAGACTTACTCTAATAAAAGCACCAGAAATCCATTGGAAGATGGAAAGGAAGTCCATCCTGGTAATCTCTTTGCTAATCGTTAGAAGTTTCCATTGCTCAAAAGCAGGGTATCTCAATTTATTGGCTTCGTAAGGGCCAAACTCTGCAATGGCTGCCATTGTCGGTCCTAACATAAGCCCCACTAAAACAAAACTTACAAAAATGATGTGTTTCCACTTAAGCGTTTTACGAGTGTGATGTACAAGAAATAAAAGCGTACTTAACTCTGTCAATCCTGATAAAACATAAACTCCGCCTTTTAACACAGGAGACCAGCCATTTTCTGCAATCGGCAATAACATGGAATAGTCTTTATGTTGAATGTTTCCAATCGCAATAAAAAAACCGAATGTTACAACTAAAGGTAAGGCTATCAAAGCTACCATGCTTAACTCCTGAAGTCCTTTATAAGTCCCTAAAAAACAGAGCACACCTAATAAGATACATAGGACAAGAGCTGGAGTATCCATTAAATAATTTGTTTTTGTCCATGTAATGGTATCTCGAAAAGTAATCGTAGCATTTAAGAAAAAGTAAAGGATAAATACACCGCTGAGCACATAGACAGGGACAGGACCGAGTCGTTTTTTTATAAAATCTATAATATTTTGATTTCCTAATTTTTTTAAAACCGAACCAATTAGTAAAATAAATAGGATGTATGGAATTATTGAAAGAAGAATACTTACCCAAGCATCTCTTCCTGAAGCTGATAAGATGACGGGTATAATCAGAACATGATTTACGAGGCCGGATGAAAGAATTAAAAGAACATAAATATGAAGTGGAGCTACACCAGGTTGAATTCTCATACGTTCCTCCGGTTTATTGAATATGGTTTAGTATTGTTTTAATTTGAAGGCATTATTCTATAGGTAAATATAATTCTTAAACTCAATCTCATTTTGAATCCTTGGAGTTTAGAGTTTTACCAGTGAGTTTTGGATGGAACACTCGCAAATTTTCAACATAATCCTCCGAATTGCTAATGGGGCAGTAAGCCCTGTTGAATACCTCAATCCATTAAACACAGCTGCTTTTGGCAAAAGAAAAGGCTCAAACAAAAGATCAACTTTTTGTTTGAGCCATTACTTCGTTTTATTGATTATGTAGCGTATGTAACCTTCACGATGTCCGACTTGATCAATTATTTTTCGTACATAATAGGGATCTTTTAATAAGCCGTTCTGTTTATCTAGTTCAATCCACTTCTTGGTCTCAGGGATATCGTTTAATTCTTGGAACCATTCTTCGCTTTCTAATTCTGCCCATAATACATGAATATCAGGGTCTTTCACCCTTAAAATATGCTTTTGAAAGAGCTCTAAAAAAAAACCTGCAGTAAGTAAACAAAGCAATAAGAATAGCAGCATATCATTTTAACCTCCAGTCTTATTACCATACACCAAAACGAGCGTTTAAAAAAACAGCACGTTTTTTAACGTGCTGCCTTAAGAAGCATCAAACAAAAGACTGCGTCCTATTTTTTGCTGCTATGTTTTTTAATGATCTCTTTTAATTCAGACCAATTCGTCAAACGAGGCATGTCTAAATCCTTGTTGTAATTCTGATGTCTAACATAAAGCTGAACAGGTTCTTCCGTTAGCGTATTTAAGACATTAGGCTTATCATCAAAGTAAAAGTCCAGCTTCAAATCTTTAATCGTATGGATTTTCTCCTCATCTTTCATTCCACAGAAGAAACGCCCTTCTTGAACAGGAAATCCAGCATTCTCGACCCATTTTTTTGTTTCTTCACAATGTTCAGCTGGTCTCGCTGTGATGTAGAAAATTTCATGCCCCTCCTTATGAAGTTCTTGCAAGACTTCAATAGCATCAGGGTAAGCAGGACAATCTGTAAAATAAATCTCTTCCATAGAATCGATCCACATCTGATTGCCTTCCTGTTTTGAGAGACCGAACGGTTCATGAATCTCCAGAGTTTCAATCGTGTCAAAAACATCGATTGGAACATTTTGTTTTAACTTTTTGTTATAGATATGAAAGGCATGTTGGCGAAGATTAATCAGTGTATCATCAATGTCAAAACCAAATCTCATTTAAATATACCTCTTATTCGTATTTTGGATAACTTGTAAACTTATAATCAGGTCCGATTTGAGTAACCGTAAGATTTTGCAGCTGGATGGCATCAGACATCTTTTCAATACCAGTCCCACCAAAAAAGGAAGGTGAATGCTGGCCACCGATCAGTTTAGGTGCGATGTAGAAAACCGCTTTATCAACTAGTTTGTTTTCTAGAAAAGCCGCGTTAATCGTACCTCCACCTTCGATCAAAAGGGAAGAAATCTGATTACTTCCTAGCGTTCTTAAGACCTCAAGCGGGTCAACTTGTGATTCACCAGCAATAAACACTTTTAATCCGTGAGCTTCAAGTTGAAGCTTTTTTTGCTTGTCATAATTTTCGGTAGTAAATACCCAGGTTTCAGCTTGATTGTCTCTTACAACTTTAGATTCTAAAGGGATCTTAAGTGTCGAGTCCATAATCACTCGAAGCGGATTTCGACCATTCAGAATTCTGGTCGTTAGTTCAGGGTCATCATGAATGACCGTATTAACGCCAACGAGTATAGCTCGATTTTCATTTCGCATTTTATGCACATCTTCACGAGCTTCTGGTGATGTGATCCATTTGCTATTGTTCGTATGACTTGCAATTTTCCCATCAAGTGTGATTCCTGATTTCAAAGTTACGAAAGGGATCTTCTGGACGATAAATTTGTTGAACACTTCATTCATTCGTTCTGATTCCTCTTGAAGAATTCCTGTCTCAACTTCAATCCCTGCATCTTTTAGTATTTGTACACCTTTCCCAGATACGAGTGGGTTAGGATCTAATGCAGCAATGACCACTTTTTTAATGCCTGCTTCTACAATCGCTATAGCACAGGGTCCCGTTCTCCCATGGTGAGAGCAGGGTTCTAGTGTAACATAGATCGTACCACCTTTCGCCTTATCTCCAGCCATACGAATGGCATGGATTTCTGCATGAGGTTCACCAGCTTTAAGGTGTGTACCAACCCCAACGATTTCGTTGTGATTTACGATTACAGACCCCACCAAAGGGTTGGGGTCTGTTTGACCTTTCATGGCTTGTGCATTATTTAGGGCGAGCTGCATGTAGAATTCGTGACTACTCATTCGTGAATACTCCTTCATCTAGATGACCAGATCGCTTAATCTTGGTTTGAAGATACTTCTCGTTGTATTCAGAAACGTCTCCCCAGATCGGAGCACGTGCTGTAACAGAAAGACCAGCTTGATGAAGTGCTTCTAATTTTTTCGGGTTGTTAGTAATGAGTGTAACTGGCTTTGAACGTAATGCTTTTAATACTTCAATAGCGTCTTCGTAATTTCTAGAATCATCTACAAATCCAAGACTCTCGTTCGCCTCTACGGTATCTTGTCCACTTTCCTGAAGAAGGTAAGCCATCGCCTTACTAAATAGACCAATACCACGGCCCTCATGGTTTGCTAAATAAAAGAGTGCACCTGTCCCATGTTCTACAATCATTTTCATCGACTGCTTTAACTGGTATCCGCAGTCACATCGTTTGCTGCCAAAAATATCGCCTGTGTGACAGATGGAGTGCATACGAATTAGTGCCTCATCATTGTAAGCAAAGTCACCATAAACTAAAACACTGGACTGTTGATATTCAGCCAGGTTTGCAGAGGATAGCTTGTCGATTACTTCTTCAAAGTTTTCGGTCTGTTCACAGCCTTCAAGCCAACAGTACCAGTTGAAAACAACGGTATCTCCATAAAGATTAACAGGCAGACGAATGGGACCAACTAAATAAATCGCACCTTCGTCTTTTTTTATAAGTTGTATTTTATCTTCAAGTATGGAAAGAACTTTTTGTTTTAAGTTTTTACTTTGTAACATACTTATACCCCTTTTTATAGTTCATACGTATTTTGTCGGTTACTTCGGTGAATATGTTTATTTTATACCAGATAATTCGATTGAAAGTAGTGTTTTGCTCTCAATGGAAAAAAAAAGCATCGACACCATCAAATAAAGGTTCAATCCTTGTGTGTTCATCATAAATTTCATGAAAGAGAGACTTTCGGTTTTATCTATAATACATCGATTGTATAAACTTTTTATATGGTATGAAAAAAGTATAAAAAAGCGTGTATGTTAGACTATTTCTCTATAATTTCAATAGTGGTTAAGAGTGACCATAAAGTTTTTAAAGGAATAGGTCTTCCTTCATAAAAGAGATTAAAACATTGTTTTAAAGTAGCATTAGTAGAAGAATATCATTATACCTTATACATAAGAGAGGAATGAATTTATATGGAGAAGATATCAGGGGAAGAGTACGCAGAGTATTATCAAACTTATGTAAGCTTAGTACCTGAAGGGGATATCATTCAAGTATTAACAGATCAAATGAAAGAAACAGTGGGAATCGTTAGCAAGTTAGATGATGAGCAGCTTTCCTATCGATATGCAACAGGGAAGTGGAGCGTAAAAGAAGTGGTTGGTCATATAACCGATACGGAGAGAATCATGAGCTATCGTTTATTATCGATCGCACGAGGGGAAACAAGCTCACTTCCTGGATATGATGAAAATGCTTATGTAGAGGAAGCTGGCTTTGATGATATTCCGGTAAGAGATTTAATAGAACATTATGTATCAGTACGCTTGGCGACAATCCAGCTTATTAAGAGTTTGAGCAAAAAGGCTTTAGAAAGGAAAGGAACAGCAAATGGTCATCCGGTTAGCACTCGTGCCCTAATGATGATTATAGCTGGTCACGAAATGCACCATCGTAACATCATCGTAGAGAGATACTTATCAAAAAATTAAACATTTGTTTAAAAAACGAGCCGATTTCACATGAAATCAGCTCGTTTTTGTGTACATATTGATCGGCTAAATGGTGTTCATCTCGATCGCAGCTCTGACTCCTGACTCCACGGCTCCTTCCACCCATCCATGCTTGAGTGTTGTATGTTCCCCTGCAAAATGCAGTCTTCCCTCCGGAGCTTTAATCGCTTCAAATAACTCTAATTCTTGGTAGGGCTTAAACATCGTAAAGCATCCACCTGCATTCGGATCCGTTGACCAATCATGGCTAAACCCTGTAACAAAATGTTGATAGATGTGATCTCCGTGAAACTGTGCGAGATATTTTAATGTTTCTTTAATTTTCATCTCATTTGACGAACTTCTCCAAGGAAACGTATCATCTTCCCACGTATAACTTCCAATCACGACACCTGATGGGATGTCTTGACGGATACGACTCGGATAATGAGTGAAACGTGTTGCTTGATCAGTGACAGTTTTTCCACCAGAAAGGCCATTTTTTTCCCAAAAACGATGTTTAAATTCAAGTCCAATCTTGATCGAGGGTACATAATGAAGTTCCCGAATCGCTTTTCTTTTTAAATAGGAGAGCGAATCGTATGGTTCAAAATCCACAAAATTAAGAACGGAATAAGGCAAGGTAATTAAAACTTTGTCTGCTTCAAATGAAAAACGATGTAGTGTTTGAGGACTTTCTGTATATAGTTTAACGGTGGACTCTGTCTGCACAAGGCGAGTTAGCTTCTGCCCAAAATAGATATGATGCCGTAGTTCTTGAAGAAAAGCACGAGGCAGCAGATCGTAGCCGCCTGTTACTTCAAAATATTTGAGTGGAGGTTTTTTAAAGATGATTAAAATATCTCGTAGCATCTCTAAAAGAGAGAGCTCCGGAAGCCCCTCTAGTGACAGGAGTACTTTAATCATATCTATAGCTCCAGCTGATAAAGATCTTCCGTAAGGGTTGTTACGTAGATAGTTATCAAGGGAGTACTGTTGAAAGTTCTGAATGATGATCGGCCAGTTATTATCAGGATCACGATCTATGAAATCTGCAATCGGCTGAACGGCATAAGCAATCAGCTCTTCAGCCGTTTTTCCTTTTTCATTTTCTAAGACTGGAAATCCTAAGATATCAGGATTTTTCTCATAAGCATTATAGGTGGTCCGAATGCCATTAACTAAAAGAAGGTCATGAGGATTGCTGTTTACGAATTCATTAATCTCTAGGTTGTACTTCTCGATATATGCTAAAACAAGTTTATGCATCTCAGGAATTCGCATCGCACCTGCTTCGTAATAGTTACCGTGGGTAAAAGGTGATCTGACTGTGTAAATACGTCCGCCAACTCTGTGAGTAGACTCTAGAAGTATGACCTCGTGTCCAGCGTTCTTTAAAAGTGTGGCTGCAACAAGCCCGGCCATTCCTGCACCAACGACAATCATCCTTTTTGGAGAGCTTGTCATGGGTAAACCGTTCTGTATAATATCCAGCATTCTCTCAACTGTTAAACGGTTTGAATTCATCACAAGTCCCCCTAAATGAACGTTCATTCCTTTTAACAATGTATTAAAAATTATTAAAGAATATTATTTTGTAATTAAAACTAAAAATGACAGCCAATGATGGCTGTCATTTCTCTAAATTTATACTAGTTCCTCTGTCTGAACTAAAACATCATCTTTATTCGGATAAGTCTTCTCGATATGTTGCTCACCCCAAGCGCAGAGTGAATCTAAAATCCCTTTTAACGACCAACCGTAATCGGTTAGAGAATATTCAACACGTGGTGGAACCTGATTGTATACTTCGCGAAGGATAACCCCATCATCTTCTAGTTCTCGAAGTTGTTGTGTAAGCATCTTTTGTGTGATTCCTGGCATTAATCGCTTCAACTCACCGGTTCTTCGTTTATCTTTTATAAGATGGCAGAGTATGACGACTTTCCACTTTCCGCCGATCACTTCAAGTGCAGCTTCAACAGGTATATTGTATTTTTTCATCCATAATCACCTCTATCGCTTAATTGTTACTTAAAAGTGCCTACATTACTTAAAAGTGCGTACTTACTTTTAGTTTGCGTATATTTCATAATAGCATTAAGTCATTCGAATGACTAGTTCATTCACCAACTAAAAAATTAATGGAGGGATTAATAGATGAATTCAACAGCCGTTCAAACGGAAACCACATCGAAGTCAAAAGGTGGTTTTCCTGCATTATTAGCATTAGCCATTTCGGCATTTGGTATTGGTACAACTGAGTTTGTACCTGTAGGACTTTTATCTTCATTAGCATCAGATCTTAACATTTCAATCACCCTCGCAGGATTACTCATATCTGGATATGCGATGGGTGTCGCATTCGGCGCACCGGTTCTTACAGCGTTAACGAATAAAATGAACAGAAAGACACTGTTACTTCTGTTAATGGTCGTTTTTATCGCAGGTAACATGGTTGCAGCAATATCAACAAGTTTTACGCTGCTATTAATCGCGCGGTTCATTACAGCATTTTCTCATGGTGTGTTCTTTTCAATAGGCGCTACAATCGCTGCGGATCTCGTACCTGAACACAAACGTGCAAGTGCGATCGCCTTTATGTTTACAGGGCTTACTGTTGCAACGGTAACTGGGGTTCCTCTTGGAACATTTATCGGACAAACCTTTGGATGGAGAGCTACGTTTTGGGCAGTGGCACTACTAGGTGTTGTTGCCATTATCGCTAGTGCGATCTTAGTTCCAAAGAATTTAAAAGAAGCACCACCATCAAGTTTAAAAGATCAGTTTAAAATTATTAAAAATGGTCGTTTGCTATTAGCTTTTGCGATTACTGCTCTAGGTTACGGAGGAACGTTTGTAGCATTTACGTATTTAGCACCGATCTTAGAAGATGTAACAGGGTATGCTCCAAAATTTGTTAGCTGGATATTGCTAGGATACGGGATTGCTGTTGCGATCGGAAATACTATAGGTGGTAAAGCAGCAGATAAAAATCCGACCAAAGCTTTGTTTTGGATGTTCGTTGTTCAAGCCGTAATATTAGTGATTTTGACATTTACAGCACCTTTTAAAATTGCTGGGACGGTTACTATCTTCTTATTAGGACTTTTAGCTTTCATGAATGTTCCGGGTCTACAAGTTTATGTTGTGAAACTGGCTGAAAGATATGTACCATCTGCGGTAAATGTTGCGTCAGCCATTAATATCGCCGCATTTAATCTAGGTATCGCGATTGGAGCATCTGTTGGAGGACTGATCGTCGACTCGATCGGTATCATCCATACACCTTGGATTGGTGGAGTTATGGTATTTGGTGCGGTTCTCTTAACCGCATGGAGCGCAGCACTTGAAAAAAGAACAATTTAAAGGTAAAAAAGAAGGCAGCCACTCTGGTTGCCTTCTTTTTAAGCTGTTTTTTTCTTTCTCTTCACCTTAGCCACAATCACGACAAGTAAAAGGGGCAAGAATCCAAAGATAAATGTTACAGGTGTCTGCAAGAAGGAACCAGATTCACCTAATTCAATTTCATTTTTGTACATCGTAAGAGAAAGTAAGAACACGACGACTGTGATGATGTTAATAAAGTGTGCAGCTTTTACTTTAAATAGAGTAGAAAGAGCTTGATCAAGTATAAAAAGCAATAAAGAAATCTTCATGTACGTTCCTAGAATTAATGCGATGCCAAAGATCGCTTCTACACGTTCAACGATCTCGCCGATACTGATCAGCTGAGCAAGAACATGTAGAGGGAATTTTTTGAGAAACACTAAAGGGCCCAGGCCTAACAACGAACAGAGAATTGTAAGTGTGAGTACGATTCCATTGATGAATAATCCTAAATAGAGCCATTTATTGATAGACTGCCCAGGTTTTTGCTTTACGAGATAGACGATCATGGCAAAGAAAAGAACATCCATGTAAGGAAATCCAAAACCCACATATACGCCGTGTAGAATCGGCTTAAACCCTAAAGGTGCTAAAGGAAGCAGATTGGTGATCTCATACGTGTTGTAAGGCAGAATTAACATGATGATGAATATGAATAACAAAATGTACATTAATAGATGAAACATGCGACCCATCACTTCGATTCCAGCTTTTGCGGTTAAGCTCGAAGTGATTAAGATGAGTAGATGAAAGATAAAGAGCGGCGTTTCTCTCATCATAGATGTCGTAAAATATTGCCCCATTCCATATACAATGTTTGCTGTGATGTACAACATGACTACGAACAACGGAATGATGATTATGTATGCCATCACATTACCGACTGTTAGACGAACTTGGTTCACATAACATTGATCAGGATATTCGTTGTGAAGCGTTAATACGAGAAATAAGATGACAAAACCAACTAAGCTAGCGAGAAGCATGGCGAACCAGGCACTGTTATGAGCAGCAGCCAACATTGGCCCTTGGATATTAATAAGAGCTGAACCTGTCATATACACTTGAAATAAGACTGCCATCTGCCAATAACTAATTTTTCCTGTGTGCATAAAGGTACTCCTTATTATTTTACTTGCAGCCATGAGGTGATCGCTTCAGCCATAGGACCAACGATTACCTGAAATCCATCATCTAAATTAGGTAGGTTACGGCCTGTTAGATAAGAATAAAGCATATATACTGCAGGAATGGACAGCATGAGATAAATTTTTTGGGACTTATTATCTTGCTTAATCGATTGATAGTCGAAGTATAAGAGTACGATCAAGCATCCTATAATGAGTTTTTCAATCATAGTGATTCCTCGTTGTTCTAATATTTTTTGTGAAAAGGTTTGCTTATGTCTGTACCAGTGTTCAAGATGTTAACTTCTGATTCAACATGGAAAACAGCGTCTTGTAAGTAAGGAATCTTTTCTTTTTTAATGCGCTGCCATTCTTTCGAGTTCGAGCGATAGATATGATTTCCCAATCCGATAATGTCGATATTCTTTTTTTGTGATTGTTTTAATAAAACCATCATGTTACTATTCACTTGTTTTTCTAATTTTTTATGAAGAACTTCTAATTGTTGTTTCGTTTCAATAGTCGAACATTCCAATTCTCCTATGCTAGCTTGAAGCTTTGGTTGAAGGGAGTAATGAACAACACCTTCTTTTATCTCAAGAGATGAATTTGTGTGAGATTCTGTGATCTCAAATGATTCTTGCAGTTTACTTCCCTTACAAGTGATACCGATAATTCCATACTGAAAATCATTAAGAGCCATCATAAGTGACTTCGTTTCTTTGTTTGAAATAATCGTCTTCAGTTTTCCGCCTTTAAAGATAGATAAACCATCGACAAAGATGCTTTTTTCTCTTTCTTTTTCCTTTCTTAGAAAAGGAGCATATACCGTATCTACCTCGCTATGAAGCTGCTTTCCAATCGAAAATAAATTAGCGGGGTAGGTTTTGGCACTGAATTTACTTCCGGTTTTCGTTACCTCATTTAACTGTTCACTTACTGTGTTTTCGACATGTGGCTTTATTTTGATGTAGTCAGAGGCGGTCCCCTCTGTAACCGCAACTCCAGTTAAAAGTCTTGGTTCATGATCTCGGTAAAAGAAGTCAAGAACGGATCCGAGATTTTGTTTTCTAGCGACTTTTTCACTAATCACAATAAATCGGACATGTCCCCAGTTAGCTTTTCTACCTAAATGGATGGTCACATCTCTTATAGCATCAAAAACGGATTTTGCTTCCGTTTCAAGCTCGAAATAAGATTCACCACCACCGCCTGCTGACGCAATCTTTGGAGCAGGCTTATAGAATTGAGTGGTAAGTTTAATTCTTCCATCTTTTTTTTGATCGATCGCAAGAGATTGAACAAAAACATATTCAGTAAGTTCTGCATGATCCCAGCAGCCTGATAAAAAAAGGAGGGAGGAGGCAACGATGTATTTGATTAGCTTCTGCAAAGTAAACCCCACCTTTTAATATGTAATCGCCTTAAACGTTTTTTCCTGTACTTCGATGTTTTAATAACTTTTTTAGGGACAAACGGAAGAATCCGTCTTTAAGCAACGAGGTGCTGTTAAGAGTAAACGTACCAAGATAAGGTTCTTTCATAACGTGCAACTTGGAAAGATGGAGGAAGATAAGAATAAATCCTAAAAATAAACCGAAGCCTCCCATAATGGCTGCAAGAAACATTAAGGGTATTCGCAACAAACGTGCAGCGAATCCAAAATCATAATACGGGATAGAAAAGGAAGCGATTCCCGTTAATCCAATAACAACGATCATGATCGGTGATGCGAGACCAGCGTTAATAGACGCTTCTCCGATTATCAATGCTCCAACGATACTTACGGTAGACCCAATGGGTTTGGGCAGCCGGACACCTGCTTCTTGTAAGAGTTCGAAAAAAAATAGCATGATCAAAGCTTCTATGATTGCAGGAAAGGGTATCCCTTCCCGTGTATCCAAAAGAGCGATCAATAGTACGGTCGGTATTAATTCAGAATGAAAAGTAGTCAAAGCGATATAAATGCTAGGTAAAGCCAGGCTCAAAATAAACCCCACAAATCGTACCAACCTGATGATTGATGAAAATACAGATCGTTGATAATAATCCGAAGCGGATTGGAAAAATTCATTAAACAATCCGGGACAGATAACGATCGTTCCTGTTCCTTCCATTAAGATAATGATCTTACCTTCTAACAACGAGGCTGAAGCAACATCAGGTCTTTCGGTAAATCGATATTGAGGGAACGGAGTAACGGACGACTCTTCAATCAATTCAGCAATATAAGAAGTTTCTAGAATTTCTTCGTTTTTAATCTTGTTGATTCTCGATTCAAACTCTTCAAGCATCTCTTTTTTTACGGTTCCATCTAAATAGCCGTAAACAAATTTTGTGTTGGACTTGCTATCTGTCTGTTTGAAAATAAACTTAAGATCGGGTGTCTTTAACCTTGAACGAATCAAGCCAAGGTTCTTTTGCAGGTTTTCTATCGTTCCTTCTCGAGGTCCTACAACGACTACCTCGTTCTGTGGTTCTGCAACACTTCTCTTCTCTACAGAAGAAGCATCAAAGCTCAGAGCTAAATCCCATTTGTCAAAAAGCAAAACAATATGACCATTTACGATGTTGGCATTTAATTCATTGTAGTTTTTTAGTAGCATGACGGGCCTTGATGAGACGCCTTTATTCTCAAAAAACACTTTTATCTGTTGAACAGAAACAGCAAGTGAAAGGGCTGCCTCAAAATCAGGCATATCCTTAAGTACCTGGTGAAGCAGGTTAGATTTTTCTTCTTGAACGAGAGAATCACAATGTACAACAAGAGCTTCTTGTTTATAATCTGAACCAAATTGAAAGTGTCTGATCTTAATATCATCACAGTTTTTATAGAGGTTACGCATATATTCATCATTTGCTCGTAGATCTTTGTTTATAGGAACTTCTACTTTTGTTGTATCCATGATTGTTAACACCTGCCTCATCCTATAATGTTTGATGAAGGATAGAAAACTATACATTATTTACCATGAAAGTCATGAAGGGTGGATGAAAGCTGTAGATTTCCGTTTCATGTGCTTCGCTTTCCGCACTTTCGCTCTATCGCATAAGGGGGCTCGCAAATAGAGTATTGTAACAACCAAAACAAAAAAGCTACCGCAAGATCGGGTAGCTTTTTTAAAGTTCGAATCCTTCTGATTAAATTTTTTCCTGTGTTCCCACTTTAGCATCGGGATCAATCTCTAGACTTGTTTTGTATTCAATCCTTTTTATATCACAGCCGGGTCCGATTTCTATTGTGTTTCCTCGAACTACTTCTGCATGTGTATGTTCAAGGTATAAGTTGTCGCCTTCGATCACCTCTGCGGTTAGTTGGTCATTGTGGTTGCTCATAAAAAACTTAATTAGTTTTTTAAAACCAGATGCATCGCGAGTCTTTTTAACCGTGATGTTCTCGCCACCTATTTCTTTTGCTTCACAATGACGAAGAAGTTCCACGTCGATCGTGCCTGCATTTAAGAGGCCATCAATTTTAAAATTGCCGCGAGCTTCAAAAGATTCAGTTTCACAATCTCCTTTTATTTTCACTTGCCCTTTTACATCTATTTCATCACTCGAAACATTTCCATCTATAGAGGCAGAACCACGAACGATAATCTCTTTACCTTTAACATTTCCTTTAATCGTAGAAGAGCCTTGAACCTTTAATTCATCACATAAAAGATTCCCGTCGATATCGGTACTGCCGTTAATCGTCATTTCCTTCACTTCTACATCGCCTTCAAAATGTGTGGATCCATTGATCTTAGCGGTATTTGTTGTTATGTTTCCTTCGAGATGAGCGCTTCCGTTGCATTTGAACTGTTCACAAATAAGATCACCGTGTATATGTGCAGATCCGTTAACCTTTACTTGATCATACTCGCCACCAGATGAAGTCCCTGATCCAGAAATGCTAATGTTTTTTAACTGAGTTTGTTCCATTTCTATTCCTCCTTCAAATATTAAGAAAGCTTTAATTTTAGTTCTTCCATGCACTGACTTAATTTGTAGTGAGCGATTTTTTTGGCTTGAGACTCTAATAAAAGATTGGCTGGTTCAGGTGTAAGAATAAAGATGGAGACCCCCATCTTTCTGATAAAGATCAATTCACTTTCATTGCTCTTAAGGGTCTGTGCCTGTTCGTGAAAGAGCTTCAACAAGTCTAGGCCTTCTGATCGGTTTACATCGCCTGTTTGCAACAAGGAATTCAATACATATAGCGTTAATAACTGATCAAAAGAGAAAGATAGATTAGGCCCATGAAAATTGTTGAACATGTCTAAAGCTGTTTGTGAAACAATGTTACGTTTAGTAAGTTCTTCTGTTGATAATGATGTAAGTGTTGGAGAAGGGGAGAACATATCAGCTAGTTCATCGAGTGATAAATCATCTTTTAAGGTTTTTATCTTTTCGATGCGTAGCAAAATATCATCTTTAGGAAAGAATGTTTCTTGCCCTGTAAAGGTAGATTTTCGAATGAACCAGTTTTCTGGAATCAAGTTCTTTCTTTTCCATCTGTATAGTTGGCCGTATGAGATATTCGCTTCTTCTAATAGATCTTTTTTTGAGATTAGATTTTCCATGATTAACCTCCTTGTTTTCAATGTAACATAACACTGTTACGTTATGCAACGATTTTTAAAATGATATAAAGGAAAGTGCAAGAAGACTTTTGAATAATAATAGGTAGAAGGTGGAGGGGTTAATGGAGAATTGGTTTAGTGCAGGGACTTCTGGTTTTAGGATGTTTCAGTGGGAGCATGTTTCATTATTAGTTTTTATTTTCTTTGTGAGTATAAGCATGTATGGTTACCGTATTCGGATTAGGAAGATGCACGTATGGAAGAAGATCTTGATCACAGGACTTATCGTCTCTGAAAGCACATATCACATATGGGCCATTCATAATGATTTATGGGACCTTCATATTTTCCTTCCTTTGCAGTTATGCAGTTTCAATATTCTGCTATGCGTTTTGTTGCTCTTAACGGATAATCGGAGACTTTTTGCTTTTGTTTATCTTTTTGGACTAACAGGTGCTGTACAAGGATTATTGACACCAGAGCTGTTTCAGGAACCTTGGCATTTTCGTTTCATTCAATACTTTCTGGCGCATGCATTTATTGTTTGGACTGCTCTTTACTACGCGATTATAAAGTCTTATACCATTAGCTGGCAGCTTCTTTTTCAATCCTTTTTATGGCTGAACGTTTACGCGGTACTTGTATACGTTGTAGATGTAGCGATTGATGCGAATTATATGTTTTTGCTAGAGAAACCATCGAGTGCTTCTCTTATGGATTTCTTAGGACCTTATCCGTGGTATATCCTATCATTAGAACTAGTCGCTTTCTGTTTATGTCTGCTTGTTTTTATACCGGTCAAAGAAAAACGAATCCACTCCAAAAAGTGCCATCCGCCGTTAAAAGCATAGGTCCTTTTTTTGTACCTTTTGTGACAAAGCCGTGCAAAAGAAGAACGCAATGGAATTTATTGTATAATGGAAATGAGGAGGGATTTTATGATTGAAACCATGAACAGGCCGATCAGGTGGATACCTTATCTATTTCTTAGCTTATTGGTCTTTGGCAGCAATGTAATTCTTTATCAGACAACTTATTTCCAACCAGTACCTACTTCTGTGCTCATTGGCTCCATGTTTGATTTTCTTCTTGTTATTCCTCTACTTACCTATTACTTTATTATTCGCAAAAGATACTCATGGAAGCTGACACTGCTTGTCGCATTAGTGAGTTATGCTGTCGCTTCATTTATCATTCCAGATGATCTGCTGAAATCTGTATCATTTATCCCGAAAGCTCTTCTTCTTTTAGAAGCGGGTTTTATCTCCATTGAGCTTTATTTATTGTTTATCGTGTGCAGAAAATTTCCTAAAGTAAAGAAGACGTATCGTGAGTTAAATAGAGAACTACCGTTTTTATTAAAAATCAAACAAGCTGTTAACGTCCATTTCACACGAAGTCGTTTGATGGATACTCTCGTTAGTGAAGTTACGATGTTCTATTATGCACTCTTTTCCTGGCGTAAAGGACCCTTAATGAATGAACAAACATTTACTTATCATAAGAATACGAGTTATGTAGCTCTCCAGCTCATGCTGATTCACGCGCTGATCATAGAATCGGTCGGCCTTCATTATTTCTTCAGCCAGTGGAATCATACCGTCTCTCTGATTTTACTATTTATCAACATCTATTCTATTCTGTTTCTCATCGGTCAGATGCAAGCCGTAAAAAAAGTACCTGTGATTGTCACAGAGGATTCGTTGATTCTGAATGTAGGTTTTATCAAGAGCCTTGAACTTCCGTTTAAAGACATCCAAGAATGGAAAACGTATGAAGGACCTGATGAGTTGAGTGCAGCTGAACTCAAGTATACGTTTGAAGCGCGAGTAAGTGATTTTATTCCGGAAAAACCGAATATTGAGTTGCTGTTGAAAAAAACTGTAAGGTCAGATATCATATATGGATTTAAGAAGAACGTAACAAGGGTAGTTATTAAAGTAGATCATCCGGCTGAATTAATGAGGCTTATTGAAAAGAGAATGGCTGATGAAGAATGTATTTTAGAAGATTAACAGTCTTTTTTTAGCAAATGTTCAATTTCACCTTGTTAAATGGAAATGCTATTGTTAAGATTTCAGAAGGTTACAGAAAAATCCTCTCGACAGGTGAAAATATATGTTTAAAAATACAGCAACTACACAACAAAAAAAATCATTTCTAACTTCCGTTCAGCTTATTGTAATCTTTTATTTATTGTCTGTTTTAGTAGCCACTTTACTATTAAGCTTACCAGTCGGGCATAACGAAGGAGTAGAGCTGAAGTTTATTGATGCTCTATTTACAGCGGTGAGTGCAGTTAGTGTAACAGGGCTAACTTCTGTCAGTATCTCAGAAACGTTCAATCACGTTGGAGTCATCCTATTAGCATTAATCTGCCAAATTGGTGGTATCGGTGTTATGACGCTCGGTACAGCAGTCTGGTTATTAATAGGAAAGAGGATTGGGATGAGAGAACGTCAATTGATTATGACGGATCAAAACCAATCAACTCTTGCTGGACTTGTCCAACTGATGAAGCAGATCTTGACTTTAATTATTGGAATTGAAATCGTAGGAACTGTGTTGTTCTTCATTTTGTTTCAGCCATATTATGATACAGAGATAGAAGTATTATATCACGCCTTTTTCGCGGCAGTTACAGCCACAACGAACGCTGGATTTGATATCACCGGAAGTTCGTTAATTCCTTTCCGTCATGATTATCTCGTTCAGATCGTGACGATGTTATTGATCACATCAGGAGCGATCGGTTTTCCTGTTCTAGTTGAGATCAATAACTTCATTAAAGAGCGCAAGTACCTAGAACGTTATACGTTCACTCTTTTTACAAAGGTTACAACAACTACATTTGCTATTTTGGTTGTAACAGGTGCTATTGGTTTTTATGTACTAGAGATGAACGCTTTTTTTGAAGGGAAGTCTTGGCATGAGTCTTTCTTTTATTCGATGTTTCAATCTGTAACGACTCGAAGTGGCGGTTTATCTACGATGGATATCTCGCAACTAACAGTTCCAACCATGCTTTTCTTATCGATCATGATGTTTATTGGCGCTTCACCTAGCTCTGTTGGTGGAGGGATAAGAACGACTACGTTTGCGGTAGCTCTTTTAGCAATACTCTTTTATGCAAAAGGGAGAAACACGATTAAGATCTTCAAGAGAGAGATCTATCCAGAAGACATTCAAAAATCATTTATCGTTATTATTGTAGCAATGGTGCTCTGTACGACATCCACAATCATCTTAGCGATTACTGACCCTATGCCGATCGAGTACTTATTCTTCGAGGTATGTTCAGCTTTCGGAACGACAGGGCTTTCCACTGGAATTACAGGTCAGTTAAGCTCAACCGGTAAAGTGATCTTAATGCTTCTGATGTTTATCGGAAGAATTGGCGTATTGTCATTCTTGTTCATTATTCGAGGAAAAGTGGTTACAGAGCACATTCATTATCCGAAAGAAAAATTAATAATTGGTCAATAAAAATGATCACGTTTGAATTCACTTCGATGTTTACTTATAATGAACATAAGTAAATAAGTCCTTCGGGGTCGGGTGAAATTCCCAACCGGCGGTGATGAGGCCAGAGCCTCTTAGTCCGTGACCCGGTTTTGCTTGTAGCAGAAACGGTGGATTCGGTGCAATTCCGAAGCCGACAGTATAGTCTGGATGGGAGAAGGAACGTGAACACTTTTAGAATACCTGTGTTTAAAATAGGTATAACTAAAGGTTTATTTCGTTATATTCTTAACATTTAAAACCCCGGAAGCTTTGTTTCCGGGGTTATTTGTATTAAGAAAAAAGGACTCCTGCTTATGCATATTTACGATGATACGAACGTCATACGAGGGGAGGGAAAGCTTTTTGTTTACAGGCATTATCGAAGAAAAAGGTACGATAAAATCCATTTCCAAAGGCAACGAAACGATCGTACTAACCGTAACAGCAAAAGAAGTACTGAAAGATGTAAACCTTGGAGATAGTATAGCGGTAAACGGTGTTTGTTTAACGGTAACTTCTTTTAGTAAAAGGGAGTTCACCGTAGATGTTATGCCTGAAACGTTCCGTTCTTCCACATTGAGACTGTTAAACAACCGTGATTTCGTCAATCTTGAACGAGCGATGGCTGCCGGTGGCCGGTTCGGTGGACATTTTGTTTCCGGGCATGTGGATGGGACAGGAACAATCATTGAAAAGCGTCCAGAAAGAAATGCCATCTATTATACGATTGCGTTGCCCGACCATCTCATGCGCTATTTTATGTTGAAAGGCTCTGTGTGTGTAGATGGGACAAGTCTTACAATATTTGAGGTAACCAAAAGTACGATTACCGTTTCTTTAATTCCTCATACAGCAGAACATACGATTTTAGGATCGAAAGGAACGGGTGACATCGTGAACATCGAATGCGACATGCTTGCCAAATATGTACACAATATGTTGTCGCCGAAAGAAGAAACTACACAAAAGTCGAAGTTGTCTCTTGATTTCTTACAAGAGCACGGATTTTAGGAGGAGAGTTCATGTTTCACTCCATAGAAGAAGCAGTTGCAGATCTGAAAGAAGGAAAGATTGTGATCGTAGTCGATGATGAAGATCGTGAAAACGAGGGTGATTTTGTAGCACTCGCTGAAGGGATCACTCCTGAAACCATCAATTTTATGGTGACGCATGGCAGAGGATTAGTCTGTACACCGATCTCTGAAGAAATTGCAAGAAAGCTTGACCTTTCACCAATGGTAACTACCAACACTGATTCACATGGGACAGCTTTTACGATTAGTGTTGATCATATTTCCACAACAACAGGGATTTCGGCTCAAGAAAGAGCGTCAACAGTACGTGAGTTAGTAAATACAGAATCCTTGCCTACAGATTTTAAGCGCCCTGGTCATATTTTTCCGTTGATCGGAAAAAATGGAGGTGTGTTGCGAAGAGCAGGACATACAGAAGCTGCCATCGATCTTGCCCAAATGGCAGGAAGTAAATCTGCAGGTGTTATTTGTGAAATCATGAAAGAAGATGGAACGATGGCTCGTGTTCCTGAACTTGTTGAGCTTGCGAAACAGCACAATATGAAGCTGATCACGATTAAAGATCTTATTACGTACCGAAACAAAACAGAGCAGATGGTTAAGCGTGAAGTAGAGATTAATCTGCCTACCGAATTTGGAGATTTTAAAGCGATCGGTTTTTTGAATGTATTGGATGAGAAAGAACACGTGGCACTTGTAAAAGGTGACGTAGAAAACGGAGAACCTGTATTAGTTCGTGTTCATTCTGAGTGTTTAACAGGTGATGTGTTCGGCTCTGCTCGGTGCGATTGTGGGTTACAGCTTCACGCTGCACTTTCTCAGATTGAAAAAGAAGGTCGTGGCGTTCTGCTGTACATGAGACAAGAAGGCCGCGGCATCGGACTCATCAATAAGATGAAAGCTTACAAACTTCAAGAAGAAGGTTTAGATACGGTTGAGGCCAACGAACAGCTTGGGTTCGCACCAGATCTGCGTGACTATGGCATAGGTGCTCAGATTTTAAAGGACCTTGGCATCAGTAAGATGAAGCTACTAACGAACAATCCAAGAAAGATTGCTGGATTAAAAGGTTATGACTTAGAAGTGACCGATCGTGTGGCGCTTCAGATGCCTCATAACAAGAACAACGAAGATTACCTAAAAACAAAGAAGAGCAAATTGGGGCATATGCTTCATTTCTAAATCAGGAGGAATAGTCATGGCAAAATTTTTTGAAGGACATCTAGTTGGTACAGGATTAAAAGTAGGTATCGTAGCAGGACGTTTTAATGATTTTATTTCAGATAAATTAGTTTCAGGTGCACAGGACGCTTTTAAGAGACACGGTATTTCTGAAGACGATGTAGACATCGCTTGGGTTCCTGGAGCGTTTGAGATTCCGCTGATCGCTAAAAAGATGGCGGATAGCGGTAATTATGATGCAGTGATTACCTTAGGAGCGGTAATTAGAGGGTCGACTCCACACTTTGATTACGTATGTAATGAAGCTGCAAAAGGAGTCGCTCAAGCATCTATGACGAGCGGTGTTCCAGTAATCTTTGGTGTGTTAACCGTTGATTCAATCGAACAAGCGATTGAACGCGCTGGAACGAAAGCAGGAAACAAAGGCTGGGAAGCAGCTGTGTCAGCTATTGAAATGGCAAACTTAACGCGTCAATTAGGATAAATAGCATGTGTGTGGAAGCCCGTCACTTTTGTAGTGGCGGGTTTTTTGGATTTGTCGAAGAGTGTCGATTCGAGGGTAACTTTTGGATTGAGAGCAATAACTCGTGGATGGAGTGCGTAAATTTGTGGATTGAAGGTGAAAACTCGTGGATTAAATGCTACAACTTCTGGATTGAATACTACAACTTTTGGGGGGGCTAAAACATCAAGCCTGACACCCTTCTAAAGCACAAATTAACAGCAATTTAAATAATTTTAAGCATATCTAAAAGCAATTGACATAGTTATTAGAATAGTGTTAAGATTACCAAAGTTACAAACTACAAAATTATGGAAAGGATGGTTGTGTCATGGTGAAAGAAATGATTGTTACTCAAATTGCGGTCACTGTAGTAATGCATGTTGACTCTACAATTTCATACCATGGCCTGCCGGAAGAGATGTATTAGAATTATTATTCTACATATCTGCCTTTTCTATATACAAGTTTGTACGCAGGTCACCCCAGTCGTGACGTGTGTTTTTTTATGATTTCAAAGCATACCGAGTTCGAATGGTATGCTTTTTTATTTTTGTTTGCATAGAAGAGATCACTCTTCTTGTTGCAATAGATCCACTAATTATGAGGAGGAGAACAAATGAAAAGAAAATCGTTGAATGTGTGGCTAGAACGCAAGGATCATACACTTTTTGGGTAGCTTCGTTAAACAACTGTTTAAAAGAAAGGTAGATCGAGAGGAGAGACATTATGTTTTCAGTTTTAGGTAAATTAGCTTGGTTCTTTAAGAAACATTGGATACGTTACACAATTGCGGTAGTGTTGCTGACTGGCGTTGGGATCATCGAGATCATCCCACCGAAACTCATCGGTAACATCATTGACTCCATTCATATGGGCACGATCACAAAAGAAGACATGATGAAGACTCTTGGAATCTTTGTAGCTGTTCTCGTTTCGATGTACATTACGATGTATATCTGGATGTATCAGCTTTTTGGAGGCGCTTTTATCATCGAGCGCTCGATGCGTTCTAGTTTTATGCGTCACCTATTAAAGATGACCCCTACGTTTTTTGAGAAAAATAGAACAGGAGACCTGATGGCACGTGCGACAAATGACTTAAAAGCCATCTCGATGACTGCAGGATTTGGAATCTTAACTCTTGTTGATTCTAGTTTGTTCATGCTGACAATCCTGTTCGTGATGGGATTCATGATCAGTTGGAAATTAACGTTTGCAGCGCTCATTCCACTACCGATTATCGCTTTTATTATTAAAAAATACGGAAAGAAAGTACATCAGCGTTTTACCGTTGCACAAGACGCCTTTGGAGAAATGAACGATTCTGTTCTGGAAAGCATACAAGGAGTACGTGTTATTCGTGCTTATGTTCAAGAAGAAGAGGATGTAGAGCGCTTCAATAAAGTTACAGAAGATGTATTTGAAAAGAACTTGGCTGTATCAAGAATCGATGCCTTATTCGAACCGACGATCAAGGTTTTAGTAGGGATCAGTTATTTGATCGGTTTAGGTTACGGAGCATACATGGTCTTTCATAAGACGATTACACTTGGAGAGCTAGTTACGTTCAACGTTTACTTAGGTATGCTGATCTGGCCGATGATCGCGATCGGTGAGCTTATTAACGTCATGGAACGTGGAAGTGCGTCACTTGATCGTGTGAATGAGACGCTTAGCTACGAGCCGGATGTTAAGGATAGAGAAGACCTCATTCCATTAGAAGATCCGGGGACGATTGCATTTGAAGATGTGACATTCCGTTATCCTTCTTCTGAGACAGATAACTTAAAGAACATCAATGTTAAGGTGGAAAAAGGTGCGACTCTTGGAATTGTTGGCCGAACAGGCAGCGGAAAAACAACACTTCTTAAACAGCTTTTAAGAGAATATCCGTCTGGAAAAGGGAACATCACATTCTCTGGTGTGAGCATTGAGGATATCGCATTAGAAGATCTGCAAGGATGGATCGGATACGTACCTCAGGATGCTATTCTTTTCTCCAAAACAGTAGAGGAAAATATCCTGTTCGGAAATAGCACAGCGGGTGTAGATAAGTTGAATCATGTTATGGAGATGGCATCATTCAGAAAAGATGTTCAGTTCCTTCCAGAAGGATTGAACACACTTGTTGGGGAAAAAGGTGTCGCGTTATCAGGAGGGCAGAAGCAGCGTGTGTCTATTGCACGAGCACTGTGTGTAGATCCTGAGATCTTGATTCTAGACGATGCCTTATCAGCTGTTGATGCGAAGACGGAGACAGCGATCATCGGTAATATCCGAAAAGAACGCGCTGGGAAAACCACTTTTATTACAACTCACAGATTGTCGGCAGTTGAACATGCAGATTGGATCATCGTAATTGATGATGGGGCCATCGTGGATCAAGGCAGACATGAGGATTTAATAGCAAGAGACGGCTGGTATAAAGAACAGCACGAACGTCAACAGATCGAACAAAACTTAAACGATAATAAGGCGGTGTAGCCATGAACGTTGGAAAACGCCTGTTTCAATACGCACTTCACTATAAAAAGAATTTTATTCTCGGGCTTCTGATGCTTACTGTTGCCATTGGAGCGGAGCTAACTGGACCGTTCATCGCAAAGACAATGATCGATGACCATATTCTTGGTATCGAGCGGCCATGGCATCAAGTGGATAATAAAGAAAAAGAAGCAGTGAAATACGATGGAAACTGGTATAAGCGAAGCGATCATTTTGATCAAGGAGAAGATAAAGGAAAAGAGATACGAGTTATCCAAGTGAAACGAGACTATTTCGTTGTACCAAACAAAATAGCTTTTGATGGGGAACGAAAAGCGAGTAACGGAGAGGTGACGATTTCTTTTAAAGGAAAATCAGAAACTTATTCGGCAGATAAACTAAGTACGAGTGAAACATTTGCTTTTTATAAGCCGGAGATAGCGGGAATCATGAAACTGACCATGATCTACTTAAGTCTTCTCGTTTTTGCAGCATTCTTTCAGTATGGTCAGCGTTATATGCTGCAGCGCTCGTCAAATCTGGTTATCAAGAAGATTCGTCAAGATGTGTTCGCCCACGTTCAGCGTGTAGCGATTACGTATTTTGATAATCAACCTGCTGGAAAAATCGTTTCCCGAATTACGAATGATACAGAAGCAATTAAAGAATTATTTATTAACGTTCTAGCAAACTTCTTTACAGGAATCATCTATCTGACAGGGATATTCATCGCGTTGTTCTTGCTTGATCCTAAGCTTGCAACGATCTGTTTAATCCTTGTACCGATCCTTGTGGTTTGGATCATTGTTTATCGAAAGTTTGCGTCTAAATACAATCATAAGATTCGTTCTACTCTCAGTGACATTAACGGAATGATAAACGAATCAATCAACGGTATGACAATCATTCAAGCATTTAAGCGACAAAATAAGACTTCCGAAGAATTTGAAACAATGAATAAAGAATATTTCACCTTTCAAAATAAGCTCTTAAGTCTTAACGCGATGACGGGACATAACCTTGTATTGTTATTAAAGAACCTTGCATTTATGGCGTTCATATGGCACTTTGGAGGGCAGGCGCTTGGCGTAGGTTCTGTCATTTCAATCGGTGTTCTGTATGCGTTTGTAGATTATTTAAACCGAATGTTCCACCCTGTTACAGGTATGGTTAACCAGCTTGCACAGCTTGAGCAGGCACTTGTATCTGCAGAGCGAGTATTTGTGCTGATGGATGAGCCAGGGCAGAAAGTAACAGAAACAGAGATTGAGCGATACAAAGGGAATGTAGCGTTCCAAGATGTAACTTTCAGTTACGTAGAAGGTGAACCTGTCCTAAAAAATATCGCTTTCGAAGCAAATCAAGGTGAGACAGTGGCGCTTGTCGGTCATACGGGTTCTGGGAAAAGTTCAATTATGAATTTGCTGTTCCGTTTCTATGACATTAAACAAGGAAAAATCATGATCGATGGCCAAGACATCATGAAGCTTTCTAAACAAGAGCTCCGACAGCATATGGGAATCGTGTTACAAGATCCATTCTTGTTTACAGGAACGATTGCATCCAACGTGAGCTTAGATAATCCAGAGATCACACGTGAACAAGTTGAAAAAGCGCTGACGGATGTAGGGGCAATGCCGTTTATCAACAACTTACCAAAAGGATTGGATGAACCGGTTATTGAAAAAGGGAGTACCCTTTCATCAGGTCAGAGACAATTAATCTCATTCGCAAGAGCATTAGCGTACAATCCAGCTATCTTAATTCTTGATGAGGCAACGGCAAGTATTGATACTGAAACAGAAGCTGTGATTCAAGAGGCATTAGATGTGTTAAAAAGAGGAAGAACGACTTTCATTATTGCCCACAGACTCTCTACGATTAAGAGTGCGGATCAAATTCTCGTTCTCGATCGTGGTGTGATCGTAGAACGTGGCAGTCACGATGAATTGATGAAAGAAAAGGGACGTTACTTCCAGATGTACCAGCTACAACAAGGAAAAACGGAAACACGTGCCGTAAGTTAAACGAAAAAAAGGGCCTCAC